>JAGUYV010000131.1 GCA_020061125.1 bacterium
ACAGCCCGTGATCGCCCCGCCGCCGGACGCGCACGCGCTGGACCCGGATTCCGCGTTCTTCGACGAGCAGTTGTTCTACGGCATGCTCACCCAGGCCCCGCCGCGCAAACCGGACCATTCCAGGAACTGGATTTTTTCCGGCAACACCTTCGAGCACAAACAGTACCGGTACCGGCTCACAGCGCCAAGCGGCAACTGGGTGTTCCAGCCGTTCACGCTCGGCAACCAGGTCATCACCGAGTTCACAGCGTTCCACAAGGGGTTCGTGGGTTCCGAAATCACCCTCGAAACCTTCCACAAGCCCGGCCCGCACGAAATAGATCCCCTCGAGGACATGATTGTGTTCGTGCGCCAGCAAATGGGCAGCTTCGAGGTGGTGAGCGATCGCCGCACAACCATCGCGGGGCTGCCCGCGCGCGAGGTCACGCTCAAGGGCGCGCTCATCATCCCCATCACAGCGCGCTACACCGAACTTACCGGCAAGGACCGCGTGTTCGTGTTCACCTGCGCCACGGCCTCGTATCTGTACGAAAAGCTCAAGCCCGAGTTCGACGCCTTCATCGCGTCCTTCGAATTATTGAAGTGAATCCGCGGCATGGCTATATTATGCAAAGCGCAAAAGCGCTAATGCATGTTTTCGTCACGGCAGGGAGCGTAAAAGCGACTCGTAAAATTGTAGGGCGGGGTCACCGCACCCCGCCGCTCTCAAGTTTCGAGGGGCGCACATGCGCTTCATGACCGGCAGCCCGACTTTAAGATCGCACCGGAAACATCTGCCGTGAACTGAAAATCATGGCGCGGCAAGAGTTGGACATAAATTGAGAGGCGCGCCCGGACAGCGGCAAATCGTCGCGCGGCACATGGCAACGGCGGGGTGCGGTGACCCCGCCCTACAACATATGCGCTACTAATAGCAACTGTTTTTGAGCCGTCAGGCGTTTCCGGCGAGACGAACTTTGTGTCTTGATTCAGTATTTTTCCGTGACTGAAAGGACTTTCCAACCATGAGCGCAGGCAAACGCAGCTATGACATCGGAGTCATGCCCGGTGACGGAACCGGGCCGGAAGTGGTGCGCGAAGCCGTCAAGGCGCTGGACGCCGTGGCCGCGCTCGAAGGGTTTTCCGTGAACTATACGCACTATGATTTCGGCGGCGCGCGCTATCTCAAGACCGGCGAAACGCTTCCGGATTCAGCCATGGACGAGTTCCGCAAACAGCAGGCCATTCTGCTGGGCGCCATCGGCCACCCGGAGGTCAAGCCCGGCATCCTGGAAAAAGGCATCCTGCTGCGCACGCGCTTCGAGCTGGACCAGTACATCAACCTGCGCCCGGTCAAGCTGTACCCGAGCGTGGACACGCCCCTGAAAGACAAGGGGCCGGAGCACATAGACTTCGTGGTGGTGCGCGAAAACACCGAGGGCCTGTATGCGGGCGCGGGCGGCACGCTCAAAAAAGGCACGCCCGACGAAATCGCGGTCCAGGAATCCATCAACACGCGCAAGGGCGTGGAGCGCTGCCTGCGCTTCGCTTTCAATTACACACTCAAGCGCGCGCGGGACAACAAGCTCACCCTCTGCGGCAAGACCAATGTACTCACCTACGCCTTCGACCTGTGGGAGCGCGCGTTCCATGAAATCGCGCCCGAATACCCGGCCGTCAAGACCGACTACGCGCATGTGGACGCCATCTGCATGTGGATGGTCAAGAACCCGGAATGGTTCGATGTGATTGTGACGGACAACATGTTCGGGGACATCATCACGGACCTCGGGGCCATGATTCAGGGCGGCATGGGCATCGCCGCGGGCGGCAACATCAACCCCGAGGGCACATCCATGTTCGAGCCGATCGGCGGCTCCGCGCCCAAGTACACCGGCCAGAATGTGATCAACCCCCTGGCCGCCATCTGCGCCGCGCAGATGATGCTCGACCAGCTCGGCGAAACCGCCGCGGCCGCGCGCATCGAGAAGGCCGTGATCACCTGCCTGTCAAAAGACATAAAAAGCCTGCAGGCCGGCCGCATGGGATACTCCACGACCCAGGTCGGCGACCTGGTGGCGGGCTACCTGGACGCATAGCCGCGCGCCGATTCCGCTCAAGCGGATTCCATGTCTCTTTCAATCTCGTTCCAGAATTTCTGCATACCCACGAACACGGACTGCAGAAGCTGGCGGCCGCATTCGGCATCGCTCTGCGGCCCGGATATGCGCGCCGCGCTTTGCGACACCCGGCGCAGCAGGGCCTGGAGTTCCCGGGGCGAGGTTTCGGGCAGAAGCCGCTCCAGCGCAACCTCGGTCAGAGGCTCGTTGTGCCGGCACGCGGCCTCGATTCTGCCGGGCAGGTCCTTGAGAAAAATCAGAGAGAACCTGCTGGCGTTCTCAAAGCCCCACTCCACCCCGAACTCACCCAGGGCGTGCAGTTGCGCTTCGCGCGCCTCCTGTTTCCGGTCCAACGCCATTACGCCGCCCGCGCTTTGCTTTTTTCCCACGATGACACCTCCCGCGTTTTCGCCGCGCCGCATGCGCGCCACGGCTCTCGGACTCACCCACCGTGATCTTGAAGACGCTCCCGCATGGCCCGATTGGCTGGCCTGTCTCGCGTGAAGTCTCCACCAGTCGTGGAGGCCGGACCCGGATCGTGGGCTGTGGCAATACTTCTTTATGAAACTGTGCGAAATCCTTTTTTACATGATACCACTTTCCACAAATTCAAACAATGCCGCACGCATCCGGGCCGCACGCATCCGGGGCGCCGGACGCCCAGAGTCTCGGAATCCGTCATTTTATAAAGATCTATTTGCGGAGAATTTATCAGGTGTGATATATTTAAGCCGCAAGAGTTTCGTTTTAAAGCATGTTGGGCGGGGGATAACCATGATGAAAAACCGCATGCGCGCCGCATTGCTGGGCGCAATTATATTGATGGCGTTTGCCGCGCCGTGCGCGGCGGGCAACCAGCTTGTGCGCGAGAGCGGCAAGGATCCCGTGGTGCTGGTGCACGGCTACGCCGGGTCCGTGCTCGGCCAGTTGTCCGTGGAGGGCTACTGGCTGTATTACACGACCCGCTTCGCCATTGACGGATACGACGCCTACAAAATCGCGCTGCCGGACGCGGCTCTCGCCGATGTGCGCGAGAGCGCGGACAAGCTCAAAAATTTCGTGAATGATGTGCGCGCACGCACGGGCCGCAGCAAGGTGGACATCGTGTGCCACAGCGAAGGCGGTCTGGTGGCGCGCTACTACATCCAGATGCTGGGCGGCGCGCAGTTTGTTGACGACATGGTCACCATCGCCACCCCGCACCGCGGCACCACCGTGGCCCACATCGGCCCGGGCAAAGCCTCCCGCCAGATGGAGGTCTACAACGATTTTCTCAACGAACTGAACCGCGTCAACACCTTTCCTGCGGGCATTGATTACACGGCCATCCACAGCAACCACGACGAGATCGTGTTCCCCTCGCAGAACGGGTTCTGGGAAGGCGCGGTCAACATTAATGTCAACCTGCTGGGCCACGCGGGCATCATGGCCAACGAGCATGTGTACCAGTCGGTTAAGGGCGCGATTTCCACGGACATCAGCGGCGGCATGAGCCGCCTTCCCGTGCAAATCCAGCGCCCGTCCATGACCACGAACTCGAACGCCGTGACCCTGGCCATCAACCCCTTCAACCATCATCACACGGGCGAGGACATGCGGCAGATGCGGATCAGCAATTGCCCGTTCATGAGCGGCTCGGACTGGGAGAGCGTGTCCGGATCGCGCTCGTGGTCTCTCGACGGCGGCGAGGGACTCAAGGCCGTGTATGTGCAGTTCCGCCATTCGGGCAACTGGCTATTCCCCAAGGAATCGCCGGTGTACGCGGACTACATTTTCGTGGACAAATCCGCGCCCGAGGGCGCGGTGAACATCATCCCGGATTCCACGATCAGCGCGCGTGTGGACATCGAGATTACGGCAAAGGACAACTCGGACAATTACAAGGAATTCAAAATCTGGAACGCGCTCATCGCGTTCGGGATCGAAGACCTTGGCGTGAAGGAAATGATGGTGTCCGCGAATTCGGATTTCAGCGGCGCGCAGTGGGTTCCGCTGGCGTCGCGCACGAGCGTTGACCTTGCGCCCGGCTCGGGGCCGCGCGGGGTCTTCGTGAAGTTCCGCGACGGCGCGGGCAATGTGAGCAGGGTTTATTCCGACACCGTGAACAAGATTGATCCCGTGGCCGACGGCCTGGCCATGGTGGATGAAGACATCCGCAACCCCGTGGTGTTCGTGCATGGGTACATGGGTTCCATCGTGGGCGATGTAAGCACTTACATCAACTGGGTGTATTACATCGAGAAACTCAAGCGCGAGGGTTTCAGCACGCACCGCATCACATTGAGCGACGCCGGGCTGCAGGATGTGACAAAGAGCGCTGCGGAGCTTGATGCGTTCATCAACGGCGTGCTATCGGAAACCGGCGCGGCCAAAGTGGACATCGTGTGCCACAGTGAAGGCGGGCTGGTGGCGCGTTACTACCTCCAGAACCTTGGCGGCGCGGGCAAGGTGGACGACCTGGTCACCATCTCCACGCCGCACCGCGGCACCACCGTGGCCGCCATCGGCCCGGGCATGGCCGCGCGGCAGATGGAAGTGGCCAGCGATTTCCTCAAGCAGCTCAACAGCGGGAACACCCTGCCAGCGGGCGTGGAATTCACGGCCCTTTTCAGCAACGGCGATGAAATCGTGGTCCCTGGCAAAAACGGCTTCTTCGACGGCGCCATGAATGTGAACTGGAACATCTTCGGGCACGCGGGCATCCTGTTCGCGCCCGAGCCGTACAATGTGGTCAAGGCGGCGATCTCCAAAAAGAACATTGCGGCAGCGCCTCGCGCCGTCGAAATTGCGCTCCCCGGCATGGCCGCGGCGTCAACCCAATGGCCGCTCAAACTCACGGGCTACAACCACTTCGACCCGGACAAGCGGCAGACGCAGATGATGATCAGCACGAACCCGCTGTTCGCGGGCGCGTCCTGGCAGCCGTTCTCCGAGTCCGCGTCCGTATCCGTGTCCGGCGAACAGGACGGCCTGATCGGCGTACATGTGAAGTTCCGGCGCGACGGCGGCGCGGAGTCGCCCTCGTATGCGGACTACATGGTGCTGGACCGCACCGCGCCCCAGGGCGCACTGGCTGCGGAATCCGTGGACGAAACCACGAACACCGCGAGTCTCAAGATTTCCGTCACGGACAATTCCGACGAGTACGGCGCCGCCAAATGGACCAACCTGCTGCGCGCATACGGCATCCTGAACATCGGCGCGGCAGCCATGATCGTGAGCGAGTCCCCGGATTTCTCCGGCGCAAAATGGGAAGCGATCGCGTCGAGCAAGACCCTGCAGCTTTCGCCCGGCCCGGGCAACAAGACGATTTACGCGAAATTCCGCGACCGCGCGGGCAACGAGAGCGCGGCCGTGTCCACGGAGATCAATATCTTCGACGGCGTGAACGGGTACATGGCCTTGGAGCAGACCAAAAACCCCGTGGTGTTCGTCCACGGGTACGGCGGCTCCATCGTGGGCGACATCAGCGCTTACATCAACTGGGTTTTCTTCTATGAAAAACTCAAGGCCGACGGGTACAGCGTGCACCGCATCACCATCTCGGACGGCGCCATGCAGGACATCACCATCAGCGCCAGAGAGCTGTTCGATTTCGTGATGGATGTGCGTTCGAAAACCGGGGCGAACCGCGTGGATCTGGTGTGCCACAGCGAGGGCGGGCTGATCGCGCGCTACTTCATTCAGAACATGGGCGGCGCATCCCTGGTGGACGACCTGGTCGCAATCTCAACACCGCACCGCGGCACCTCCACCTCGCACATCGGGCCGGGCATGGCCGCGCGCCAGATGGAGATCGCAAGCCAGTTCCTGCAAACCCTCAACGCCGCGGACACCACGCCGGGCGGCGTGGACTACACCGCGATCTTCACCAACGACGACATCACGGTCACACCCGCGGAAAACGCGTTCTTCGACGGCGCGCTCAACATCAACACCAACGGTTATAACCACGCCACCATCCTGTTCTCGGACGAGGTTTACAAGTGGGTGAAGAGCGCCGTGTCCCTGGACATCGGGCACAGCCTTTCGCAACTTCCCGTGCGCATCGCCCGCCAGAGCATGGTCACGGCGTCGCCCCAGGTTTCGCTTTCGTTGAATTACTACAACCACAACGACCCGCAGTCCGCCCCCGCGCAGATGATGCTCTCAAACGACAAGCTGTTCCGGGGCGCGTCGTGGCAGCCGGTCTCCGGTTCGCAGTCCTGGACCCTGGACGACGGACGCGACGGACTCAAGGCGGTGTATGTGAAATATAAATCCGAATCCGGCGCCGAGTCCCCGGCGTATGTGGACTTCGTGGTGCTGGATCGCACTGCGCCAGAGGCGTCGGTCATGATGCAGCAGGCCGCGGACGGCGCCGTCGAGGTGTTCGTGTCCGCGTCCGACAACACGCAGGTTTACGAGCAGTTGAGCCTGGCGCACCTGCTCAAATCCTACGGCATCACCGGCATCGGCGTGAATGAAATGCTGGTGTCCGCATCCGCCGGGTTCGAGGGCGCGCAATGGCAGCCGTTTGCGGAAAAGATTTCCTGGACCTTCCCCGCGGGCGCGGACAAAAAGCTGTACATCAAGGTGAGAGACGCCGCTGGCAACGAGAGCAAGGCGTACACGGCGGGAATCGAAACCGTGGCGGACACCGCGCGCGAGATCACGGATCTGGCCGTGGACTTCCTGCTGCAGATGGATTCTGGATGGACCTTCGTGTATCTGCCGCCGGTTCTTCCCGAGGAGATCCGCACGGCCCTGGCCGCGGCAACGCGCCAGCGGGAGCGCCGCGCGTACGATTTCAAAGAGCGCATGTTCCGCGATGTGAGCGAGGCGTGGCAGGCCGCGGGCGGCTCCGCTTTCTGGGTGCACCTGGACCGCCCCCTGCAACAAGCCGTGCAGTTCACCGTGAGCGGCGCGGGCGTGGCGCGCGCCGCATCCTCGCGCATCGCGCTCGAACCCGGCTGGAATGTGGTCGGCCTGCCCGGCTACGAGTCCATGTCTCCGGACAGCCTCACCATCGTTCACGGCGCGGAATCGCTCTCACTGGCCCGCGCCGGGGAAATGGGCGTGGCGCTCGGCAAGCTCTTTGAATTCAAGGACGGATCGTATGTGGAAGTGCGGGAGATGCAGCCGTTCCGGGCGTATTTTATGCGCGCGTACCAGCCCTGCTTCCTGCAGTTCCCGTGACGGCCGCGCGCTGCGGCGCGACGGCATAAAATCTATTCCAATATCTCACGGATAATGTCCATGAACTGCCGCGCCACGGCGCGGCTTTCGTATTCCGGACATGGGGTGTTCAAATTGCCAGGCTTGCTTTGCAGCAGTTGTGTGAGAGCGGAGGCTGCGGCGGCGGGGTCGTCCACGGGCGCGACGGTTGCCCCGGCTGCGGACGCAATGCGCCGCGTGGCGCCCTCGGGGGTAAGCGCGAATATGTGCCGCCCGGAACCCATGAAGTCCACGAGCTTAGATGGGAAAAACACAGAGACCTCGGACGGCGCATCCACTGCGAGCAGGCAATCCGCGCCCAACGAAAGCCGCAGGCTTTCCATGTATGGAACCGATCCCTTGAAAGAGATGACGCGTTCTGCCGCGGGATAGTTTTCGATCAGTCCCTTGAGTCGCGCTTCGGTGTATCCATAAAATTCCACGCGCACGCCGTGGAGCAGGCCGGGTTCGTTGCGCGCCACGGTTTCAAGCGCGGCGTAAAAAGGCTCGGGCGAGCGCACTCCATAGAAACTTCCGATGGAGCGGATCACATATTCGCCGTTTCGCGGGGCGCGGTCCGGCTCCAGGCTGTCGAACAGCGCACGGTTGTAGCAATGGGGCAGCACGCGCGCCTTGCCGCGGATGTCCGGCCCGTATTTGCGCATGACCAGATCCACGGTTTCCGGCGAGGTGAACACGAGTGCGTCCGCAGCGCGGGCCACTTGCGCCTCGAGGTTCGCATTGGCGCGCGCCGCGGCGCGGGTTGCGGCGCGGTATGGGCTGTCCGCCCACGGGTCGCTGAAATGCGCCACCCAGGGCGCGCCCGTGCGCTTCTTGAACTCCAGCCCGAACAGGTGGCAGCTCATGGGCTGGCCGAAAGTTACGAGCGCATCGGGCGAGGCGTCCGTGTG
>JAGUYV010000285.1 GCA_020061125.1 bacterium
GATCTCGGCCCCGAGCATGAACGCGCCCTGGGCCGCAAGCTGGCTCGCGAACGCTTCGGGGCTTTCGCGCCCGGCCGGCTTGATGCCAAGCCCGCCCTGAACCCACAGGTCCACCAGGGCGTCATAGTCGGATTCCTCGAGCTGCCGGATGATCACGCCGCCGTGCGCCATCTCACAAAAACTCCTCCATGCGCTCGCGGCGCATGATCTCCACGAGTTCGGACACATCCTGGGCGCAGTCTTTGTGGCACACCAGAAGGGCGTCGTCGGTTTCCACGATGACCAGGTCCGACACGCCCACCGCGGCCACGAGCTTTTTGGGGCTGTAAATAAGTGTGTTTCTTGTGTTGAGCGTGAGTTTGCGGCCGATGCATGCGTTGCTGTTTTCGTCCTTGGGCCACTCGTCGTAGAGGCTGCTCCACGAGCCGAGGTCGTTCCATCCGAACCGCGCGGGCAGAACCACGGCGCGGCGCGTGCGCTCCATCACGCCCTTGTCAATGGAGATGGTCTCGAAGCGCGGGAACTCTTCTCCCAGGGCCTTAAGCTCAAGGGGCGTGTCTATGGCCGAGGCGATGCGCTCCAGGCCCTGTCCCATGGCGGGCAGATGCGCGTGAATCTCCTCCATGATGGTGCGGATCGGCAAAATGAACATGCCCGAGTTCACCAGATAATCCGGGCTTTCGAAGAACCGGCGCGCGGTGTCCGCATCGGGCTTTTCCACGAAGGCTTGCACGCGGCGCGCCGGGGCGTGCGCGGCGTCTTCGAGCAGCTCTCCGGCCCGGATGTAGCCGAACCCGGTCTCGGGCCGCACGGGCGGGATGCCGAACAGAACCATGTCCCCGCGCTCCCGCGCCAGGCGGCCCGCGAATTTCAGATCCTTGCGGAACTGGTCGAGATCGCGGATGAGGTGATCCGCGGCGAACACGGCCATGGCGCCGTCCGGCTCGAGGTGGCGCAGGTAAATGGCGGCCAGGCCCACGCAAGCGGCCGTGCTGCGGCCCACCGGCTCGGCGATCACATTTTCCTCGGGCAGCATGGGAAGTTGCGCGCGGATTTCATCTTCGAGCAGGCTGTTGGTGATGATGAAAATGCGGTGCTCGGGGATCACCGGCGTGAGGCGCAGCACCGAGTCCTGTATCATGGTGTGCCTGCCCACGATGTTGAGAATCTGCTTGGATGTTTTCTTGCGGCTTCTGGGCCAGAACCGCGACCCGCGGCCACCGGCCATGATCACTGCGAACATGAAGGGCCTCCCGTGCGCGCCGCCTGGCGCAACCGGCTCGAACCGGGCGTTCAATGCCTGTTTGAGTTAATATCGCGCGCGGCGCGCATTTGTTGTGCGGGAACCGGATCCGTGCGCGTCATTTGCCGCCGGGATTGAAGGACAGGCTTTTCATCCACCCGCGGCCGCGGCATGTGGCGCATACGCCGTCGCTGCACGACAGGCAGTTGCCCGTGCCCTCGCAGAACGAGCAGGTGCGCACTGCGGGAATGATGAGCAGAATGCGGTCCTTGTGGTAGCCCTTGCCCCCGCAGCAATGGCACCGGCCCGGGGCCGCGGACTCCCCGCACAGGTGGCACCGGCCCGTGCCGTGGCACACCGGGCGCGGCTCCTCGCAACGCTCGATGACCCAGCGGCCGTCGCGCGCGCGCAGAGTGAACCGGCGCTGGGTTTCGCGCACCACATTCATCTGCGTGAACACCTGCACGCGCCCGTCCGCCTGCTCCTCCACGCCCGTCACATACTCGCCCATGCCCGTGCCCGGCACGATGTCCGTGACGCCGCGCATCGCCGCCAGCTTGCGGTCAATGTCCAGCAGCGCGCATTCTTCGTCCGTGAGGGAATCTTCGTCAAATGACAACAGAAACGGCTCGACAGCCTGTTCGGGGGTAATCCTGGGTCTGGGCGCATCGGCCATGCGGAAATTATAGCTCAAACGGGCGGAATGCGGAATCCGCGCGGCAACGCGCGGAGGGAGCGGGAAAGCTGTCGTTAATGAAATGAAACGGGTGTCAGGCTGAAGGGGCCGTGGCCGGCTCCGGGGTCCGGGCGCTGTCCGTCTTGATGAAGGGGAAGCCGCGCGCGATGGAGCAGGCGCGCTCGAGGAGCTGGTTCTGCGCCGCGCGCTGGCTTCGCTCGGCCGCGATGGCGTCAAGCTCCTGTTCCACGGTGAGTTCCGGGGGCACATCGTAATCCTGCTGCGCGCGGCGGCGCGCGGCGTTCTTTTCCAGCACGGTCAGAGTCTTGAGGATGCGCGCCACGGCGGCGTTGTCAAGAATCCCGTCCGCGGCGTGCCAGCGCACCATTCCGCACAGGTTGTCGCGATCCGCACGAGATGCGGGCGACGCCTTGATGCGGTTGAACAGGTGCAGCGCCTCCATGTCCGGCTGAATCTCGGTCACATTGCCCTGGGTGGCGCGCCTTATGGCGTTGGGCGCAAACGGGGAGTATGTCATCGCGTCTTTGTACATACATCCATTTTATCGGCGGGATCGCGTCAGGACTTTAGGGGATTTGAAGTATTTTCTCAAATAAAAAAACGCGCCGCGCCGGGCTTTTTCAAAAAACGGCGAAATCAAACCCGCGGCGCGCCCTTGCGCGGCCCCCGAGGACCGCATAAAATGGCGCATGTATCCTCCGCCGGGGAGACGGCAATGAGCGCACGGGAAATGAACCGCAGAGATTTTATGAAAACCGCGGGCGCGGGCATGCTTGCGGGCACGGCTCTTGCCCGAGCGGGCCGCAGCCTGGCCCAAACGCCACCGCCTCCGGCTTCTCCGCCCAACATTGTTTACATTCTGCTTGATGACGCGGGTTACGGCGATCTCGGATGCTATGGGCAAACCCTTTTCGAAACGCCAAGCATAGACCGCCTGGCGGGCGAGGGCATCCGATTCACCAGCCACTACAGCGGAAGCGCGGTGTGCGCGCCGTCCCGGTGCAGTCTTTTAACGGGTCAGAATACGGGCCACTGTGCAATCCGCGGCAACAGGGAGGTCCCGGAGGGCGAGGGCCAGTTCCCGCTTCCCGGCAACACCGTAACCCTGGCTCACAGGCTGCAAAAAGCTGGCTACGCCACGGGCGCATTCGGCAAGTGGGGACTCGGAGGCCCCGGCTCCACGGGACATCCGCTCAAAATGGGATTCGACACATTTTATGGGTATCTCTGCCAGCGGCAGGCGCACGATTATTACCCCGGCCGTCTGTGGCATGACGATCAAATAGAAATCTTGGACGAATCCGAATACTCACACACCGCCATCATGAACCGGGCGGTTGATTTCATCAAAACCAAAAGCGCTGTGGACAGGCCGTTCTTTTGCTACTTACCCGTTACTATCCCGCATGCATCCCTTCATGTGCCAGAGGAATGGGCGGCCCCGTTCCGCAAGAAATTCAAAAAATTCGAAACTTTGTATGGTGTTTATGCCGGAAAACCCGTGACCAACCCCCCGGCGCAATTCGCGGGCATGATGACCCTGCTCGATCACAATATCGGAGAATTGATGCGGATTCTTTCGGATTCCGGCATGGACCGGAACACCGTGGTCATGCTGGCGTCCGACAACGGGCCGCATCGCGAGGGCGGACATCTGCCGGACCTGTTCGACAGCAACGGCCCATTTCGGGGTTATAAGCGCGATCTTTACGAAGGCGGAATCAGAGTCCCGTTTCTGGCCCGTTGGCTTGGAAGAATTGCGCCTGGGTCCAGCAGCAGCATGGCATGCTCGTTCTGGGACATTCTGCCCACGCTGTGCCACATAGCCGGCGCGCCGCCACAGGCCGGCGAACCCGGACTGGACGGGGTGTCTCTGGTCCCCGAACTTCTGGGCGCCAGCGGCAGGCAGGAGCAGCATGATTATCTGTATTGGGAACTGCCCGAATCCGGGGGAAGCCAAGCCGTGCGGCGCGGCGCGTGGAAAGCCGTGCGCCAGGGCGGTCCAGATGCGCCTCTGGAATTGTTCAACATTGAGGAAGATCCCGGAGAGCAGCGGGATCTCTCGGCCGCACATCCGAAAAAAGCGCTCGAACTCGAGGACATCCTGCGCGGCGCGCGCACCGAATCCCCAGAATTCCCCTTATATTCGACGCCTGTAAATAATTGAGAGGCCGCGGGAAATATCGCTGTTATTTGGTTGCGTTGGCGAAGGCGGCGACCAGCAGCTCATCCGCGGTTGTGCCGTGTTCGGACAGCGCGGACAGGCCGATGCGCGTGGGCAGATCCGCAAAGCCAAGGGCCGAGCGGATGTTATGGCCAAGGCGTTCGCGGGTCAACTCCGTGGAATACACCACAAGGCGGCCCGGCCCCATGGACAGCACGGCCGCGGTGTCCGCGAATTTCCTGTGCAGGCTCTGTGAGCTGTCGGCGTGCCAGTCGCGCACCGCGCTCCAGTCCTGCTGTTCGGTGGTGAAGACCACGCCGACCCGGATTTTCTGGGAGGCGGCGCGCGCCTGGTCCACGGCCGCGGCGAGTTCGGCAGGGGCGATTCCGGGTTCATTGCTGTCCATGTGATGGCTCCTTGTTCAATACATGATTCAATAATTTATAGCCCGCGTTGCGAATCCGCTCAATATGCCGGACAAGAAAAACCGATGGGAAAGGCAATTGGCTCACCGGGAGGGCCGGACGAGCTATTTCGCGGCGCTGACGCCGAGCGCGTTGTTGCCGATGAAAAATACAAGATTCCCCTCGGCCGCGACCCAAAGGCCGTGCGGCGCCGGGGCCAGGGCTATCACATCTTTGACGCCGGGCAGGATTTTGGTCACGGCCATGCCGTTCTTTTCAATCACGGCGAGTCCGGAATCCGTGGCGGCGAACAGGTGTGCGCCGCCATCCGCGAGTTTCAGAACCTTGTTGCTTGGCAACCCCTTGTTTTTATCAAGACGCCGCCATTTGCCGTTCTGGATCCAGCAGACGCCGCCGGGCGTGTCGAAGTCCCGCGCCTGGAACAGGCGGTAGTAATCGGCGTTGAGGCGTTTGCTTTCGTCGCGGCGGTAGTGGCGCCAGCGGAAGGAATAGGGCCGGCCCGGCGCGGGCGCAAACACGGCCACGCCGTCGCGGAACACCTTCATGGCCTCTCCCAGCTCCGTGTGGCGCGACGGTTTTGTGGCGATGACAATCCGGGCGCTGCCGCCGGATTCGTCCGCAACCACGCCGGTCACCTCGGCGCCGCATCCGTGCGCCGAATGAAGGGTGTATGAAAACTTCTTTTTTGCGTCAATTTTGAGAATGCCGTCCCATGTGGCGGCCACGATTCCGGACGCGCCCGCGTCGAAATCATAGACCGGCTTGGTCTTGAGGAGTTCGAGCCAGGTTTGCGCGGCCGGGTCAATGATGGTGATGCCCTCGGTGTCCGGCCCGCCCTGTCCGTTCACGAGCAGGCGCGCGGGCTGTGCGGGCGCGGCTTCCCGCGATGGAATGAAAAGCAGCTTTGTTGCGCCGAACACGCGCTCACGCATCTTCCAGCCGCCGGGCAGGCTCC
>JAGUYV010000230.1 GCA_020061125.1 bacterium
CGCTTCTTCGTGCATTCGGGCCTGCTCATCGCCCCGCACGAAGCCATGCAGTCGCTCCTGCTCCCCCTGTGGGTGCCGGACGCGGGCGCCGAATCCCTGGCTTTCGCCAAACAGTACCTGGGCGCGTATCCCTTCGAGACCGACACCGCGCTCGTGGCCCTGGAGCCGTGCGTGACCGGCGCGCCCGGCGTGCGGCCTTTCAAGGACTGGGCGGACGCAGCGGGGCAGGGCGGCAGAAAAGTGCGCATCGTAGCCAACAGTCCGCGCCTGTTCCCGTTCGACATCACCACCTATTTCAATTTCTGGCGTTGCATGCAGGCCGAGTCCCGCCGCTTCAGGGACCCGCTCGAAATCCGCGTGAACCTGGACATGCTCATCGAAGAAGCCCAGAACTGCCGCATCTACTACAACATGCACATGCCGCCGCAGCCGGGCGCGGGGCAGGACCGCTGAACCCGCGCCGCTCCTCCTACTCCACCGCCATCTTCTCCAGCCTCCAGGTCATGTCCCGGGTGTGGAAGGTAATCTCGTAAAACGCGTCCCCCTCGCCCACGAGTGCGAAATGATAAATTTTGAACTGCCCGTCGTGGCGGTCCCATCGCCCGGTCACGGACCGGATCCGGATCGTGTGATTGCGCCATTTGATGCGCACGGGATCGAACGACCCGGCGCTTGTGAAGCGCGTGAGCGCCGCCACGGTTTCCCCGATAACCTGCACCACGGTCCGCCAGCTCTCCCTTCATCAAAAGCTGTACACAAGTATAGTTTTAATGGGTGAGCATGTCAATGGGAAAGTGAGCCCGGATCTGAACAGATTGGCTTGTGTGTGGCAGAGAGCGTGCGGGTGCTGTTTCTGTGTTCGGGCGCGTCTTGTCAGCGCTTGATCAAGGTGTTTGCAGCGTTTCCCGGGTGACGACTACGCGGTTTTTGCCTGCGGCTTTGGCGGCGTAGAGGTTGTTGTCCGCGGCGCGGGTGAAGGCGTCGAGGGACAGGGCGACATTGTCGAGGAGCATGCCTTCGCAGGCGCCAAGGCTGATGGTGACGGGCAGCGGTCCCAGGGCCGCGGTTTCCTGTTCCACGATGGCGCGCAGGGTTTCCGCCACGGCGGCCACGGATCCCGGCTCCACGCGGGACAGGAACACGAGAAACTCCTCGCCTCCGTAGCGGCCCATGACATCGGAGCGGCGCAGGCGGCTCTGCAGGGTGCGCGCCACAAGGCGCAGCACATCGTCTCCGGCGAAATGGCCCAGGGTGTCGTTCACGCTCTTGAAGTTGTCTATGTCGCCCATGATCACGCCCACATGGTAGCCGTTGCGCCAGGCCAGGTGCGCCAGGGGCGTGATGGTCTGGAACAGGCCGCGGCGGTTGAACACGCCGGTGAGCGGGTCTATGTTGCTCAAGGCGGCAAGCTCCATGTTGTCGCGCCACATGCGCTCCAGGGTTTCTCCCAGGATTTCCAGCTCGGGTTTGTCATGCCCGTAATGCTCGATGGCGCGGATGAAGCGCTTGACATGATTTTCGTATTCGTCTTCCGTGGTCACGCCGTCCGTGGTGTTGCTGATGAACTCGAACAGGGTGGCGAACACGCGGTGCTGCATGAAGAATTCGAGGCGGCTGCCGGCCACGAAGGTCGAGGTTATGTTGGCCGGGTCGGTTTGCTGAAGCATGCGGTTGATCTTGTCCAGGCCCGAGCGCAGTTCGTTATGCATGCGCATGGGGTCGTCGAAGATGAGGGGCAGGGCGTTATCCGCGGCCAGGGCCTTGAGGCTCTGCCACCAGCGTACATGCTCGCGCTCGTCCGCGGCCATGTCGAGCCAGAACTGTTTCAGTTCCGGGCCGGGCGATGCATCTGCAAAGCTCTTGTAAATGACCGCCGCCCTGGTATCAATCTCGGTGCAGAGATCAAGGATGCCGTTCATGATTTGATTGTCATCCATGCCCCGGCTCCCTTCGGCGCGAACCTGTGCAAAGTTTACCAGAAAACAGGCCGCAATTGACATGTAATACAACAAATATCCGTCATGATCGTTCCGGGATGGGGAAAAGGGGGCAGGGCGGCCGGGATCGAGGAATCAGGAAATGGCGAAGATGTCTTGCAGCATGACGCGCAGGTCGCGTTCACCCTGTTCGGTGAACGGGCCCAGGATCGAGGCGGCGAAGCGCCCCGCGCCGAACAGGTCGCAGGAGGCGCGCTGCAGGTCTTCGAGAGTCACGGCCTGCAGTTTGTCCATGACTTCGTCGTCGGACACATCGCGGCCGAAGTAGATCTCGCTCCGGGCGATTTTCATCATGCGGCTGGCCACATTCTCGAAGCTCATGGCCATGTTGGCGCGCAGTTGCTGTTTCACGCGTTTGAGTTCGGACTCGCGCAGGTCGCCGTTTCGCAGTTTTTCGAGTTCCGCGGCCGTGACTTCGAGCACGGTGCGCAGGTTCGCGGGCCGCGTGCTGGCGCTGATTGAGAAGAACCCGGCGTCGCTGTAGCATTCGTTGGTGGTCTGAATGTCGTAGACCAGGCCGAGTTTCTCGCGCACTTCCTGGAACAGGCGCGAGGCCATGCCGCCGCTTAACAGGGTGTCGAGCAGCGCATACACGAACCGGTCGTCGTGATGGTACGGGATGCCGGGCACGCCGAGCACGAAGTGGGCCTGCTCGATGTCGCGCGTGTACACGGCGGCGCCGCGGCGGAATTCCGCGGTGTGCGGCGCGGCCTCGGGCGCGCTTCCGTTCGCGGGCAGCGCAGGGATTTTCTCCAGCGCATCGCGGATCAGGGCCTCGGGGTGGTTGCCGTTCAGATTCCCGGCGATGGCCACGATCAGGTTGTTGGGCCGGTACGCCTCGCGGTACAGGGCGTACAGAGCGTCGCGGCTGAATTCGCCCACGGTCTCCTCGTAGCCGAGAACGCTGTGCCCCAGGCCTCCGCGGCCCAGGCGGTCTTCCAGAAACTGGTCGAAGATGAAGTCCTCGGGCGTGTCGTCGCGGTTCTTGATTTCCTCGAGGATGACCTGCTGCTCGCGCGAGAACTCGTCGGGCGCGAAGGTGGAGCAGAAAACCATGTCCGTGAGCACATCGGCCATCATGGGCAGATTTTCGCTCAAGGCCTTGGCGTAGTAGCAGGTGATTTCCTTGCCGGTCATGGCGTTCATGTGAGCGCCCACGGACTCGACCTCGATGGCGATGTCGCGCGCCGAACGCGTTTCCGTGCCCTTGAAGGCCATGTGCTCGATGAAGTGATAGCCGCCCTGCGCGGCCGGGGCTTCGTTGCGCGAGCCGTTGCGGAGCCAGCACCCCACGGCCGCGGTGAACATGGAGGGCATGTTTTCGCAGAGCACGGTCACGCCGTTGTCGAGTTCATACTTTTTGAAGTCGGTTTTCATGGACATGGTTCAC
>JAGUYV010000403.1 GCA_020061125.1 bacterium
CCGGCGCGGGCCAGGCGGTTGATCTGGCGGCGCCGCATGCCGAGCGCCCGCTCGGCCTCGCGCATCCGCAGTCCGATCCATGTGGGTTGTCCGATTCCCGTGAAATTCATGCGTCCCCCGTTGGCAATTCCGCGCCAAGAGCGTCCGCCGTGCGCGTCCCCGCGCCAGGCTTGTAACGGCTATTCTGAATGTTCCGTTATTGGATGTACAAAAACGCGCATGAAAAATGTATATTCTCGAAACGCCGTGGGGTTTTCAGCCGGTTATTGCAGGAGTTCTGGTGGGGTTCTGGAGAAAAAAGATTAACGCAGAGGGCCGCAAAGGGTGCAGAGGAAAATCCGTTTTTTTACGCGCCACAGGCGCGGGAAAAGATACTGCTGTTCTCCGTGTCTCCGCGTCTCCGTGGTATCATTTGCCTTTGCCTTTCCTCTGCGCCCTTCGCTTTTCCTTCGCGTCCCTCTGCGTTAATCTTTTGCTTTTGCCTTTGCATTCAAAATTCCAGTTCGGCCTGCGGCGCGCGGCCGTTGCGGTCGAACACGATCTCGCGCACCGTGTTGTCCGCCAGCCCGAAATGCTGCGCGATGGCCCGGATTCCGTGCGTCCGGTACATTGTCTTGATGGCGGCGTTCCGCGCCTCGCGCTCCACGCTCGCCCGCAGCGGCACGTAAATGCTCGACCCGCCGTAAATGTCTATGATCACCGCCGCGGCCCGCAGCGCGGCCTCGGACCCGATGGCCCCGGCCAGGGCCTCATAAAGCCCGGCCAGCTCACCGGTAAGATGCTCCGGCTGCAAGGCGATGTCGGCGTTCGGCGTACTCATTCATTCACTCCAAGTAAAAAAACAAAGATTACCACGGAGGATCACGGAGGGAATCATTTCAGCGCGAGTCTCCCCTGTTTCGGACGTGCGGGCGCATGTGCGCGGCGAACGTCGCACCGCGCCTCGGCATTCCTGATGCACTGTTCGCTGATTTCGCAGCCGATGCCGATGCGTCCCATGCGCGCGGCCACGCGCGGCACCACGCCCGTGCCGCTGAACGGGTCCAGCACGATGTCCCCGGGCCACGAGTAGCGCCGCACGCCGCGCTCGGCCAGTTCATCGGGCCAGGGGCACGGGTGCCAGTTGCGATCTCGCCCGGGCTGCGCCTGGTGGATGCACCATAGGGCGTTGGCGTCGAGCATGCGTGCGCGGCGGTCCTCGAGGTAATCCGGTTTCACATTGGGCCGCGCGGGCCTGCCCGTGGTGGTGTTCAAAAACACGAGCACGAGTTCGCCGCCATTGATGATGGCCGGCACAGCGTCGTGCCCGAACCGCGCGTGGCTGCGCCGGATCTCCTCGGGCGCCGTGGCCTTGAGCCAGATGTGCGATCCGCGATACACCCATCGCGCCTGTTTCATGGTTTCCACCCAGGGCATGGCCAGGGGAAACACGTCCACGCGTTCGCGGTGTTCCTTTGCGCGGGACGCGCCCGTGGGTTTCGTGCGGATGTCGATGGCCACGTTCAGCACGGCGTGGCCCCCGGGCGCGGACACGCGGAACATTTCGCACGCCCACCTCGAGGCCAGCGCCCAGTATTCGGGCCAGGGCATGCAATCGTTCCACACGTCGTACTGGATGTTCGCGTTGTAGGGGGGCGATGTAAGAATCAAGTCCGCAACCCCGTCGGCAAGCGGCAAGCATGTGGAATCGCAGTTGATGAACACCGGGTTTTTCAATCTGTCTCCTCGAAGCTAACGCCTTGACATTCTGGACAAACAGGCTTGTCCCTTAGCGATTGATCTCTCCATGTCCCTGCCCGGACGCCACACTCGCACACAGGAAGTTTCCGTTCCTGTGCGCAAATATCACAATACTGCGCGATGAAATCGTCATAGATACCGGGGATCGGTTCATCGCAATCAGTGCACCAGTTTGTCGGTTCTCCTGCCGCGGCCTGTTTTATGAGGTATTGCAGGCATTTCTCCTCATAGCAGGACACTTTTTCACAGCTGCAAGAACGATCAACAATCTCAAGGATGTGATGGAGCCTTTCATTTGCTACTTTAGCTTCTAATTCTTTTCCCATTACATCTACTCCTTCCCCGCGTGAGCGGTTGGATTTCGTGTCCTTTCCTCCGCGCCTCCGCGTCTCCGCGGTGTCCTTTGCCTTTGCTGTTAAATATCCGCGCTAAATATCGTATATGTGGTGTTCCTGTGCCGTTTCGTGATGCGCATGCCGTTTTTCGTAATCACGATCTGCACGCCCTGGTCTCGGCACAAATCCACGAGACTGCGGATTACGAAGTTTGTCCTCACAAACTCTTTGAATCGCTCTCGTTCTTTTTCGTCCATAAAGCCCTCCGTGTCTCCGCGTCTCCGCGGTATCCTTTGCCTCACGCCTTGGGCGCAAACCGCCTCGCCACGGCCATGCGCACGGCGTCCATGTCTACGTTCTTGCCCGGGCAGGTCTTGTAGTATTTCTCTCCGAGCTTGCGCTGCATTTCCCCGTGCCCAATGATGTGCATTGGCGCGAGTTTGTACACGCGCACCCAGTGCGCCAGCAAATCAATCAGCTTTTCCATCTGCTGGGCCAGTGGCGTATCGGAATCAAAATTGCCGATCAGGCACACGTGCAGGCTGTGCGCATTCGCGTTTTTGCACCCGTTTGCGATTTTCTCCTCGGGCCAGATGCGATCCACGCGCACAGGGCCGCGCGGCTTCTTGTCGCGCGCGCACCAGGACGGGTAGTCGTTGTACCCGCTTGTTACAACGGCATGGTACCCGGGCGCTTTCCACCCGTTGCCCGCGGCCACGCCCTTGGGCGGCCGCTTTGGGTTCATGTGCCACTGGCGGATGGTTTCGCCGTCGCCCCAGTGGCTGATGCTGTGGTGCACCACAATGGCCGTGATTCTGCGTTTGGTTTGAGTTGCCATGTTGAGCCTCCCAATGCGTTAATCCTTTGCCTTTGCTATTCCCTACTGCCTAGCCGCTACTCGCTGCCCGCTCCGCTCATCGCAGCCCGGTATCCAGCCTTGGCCGCGGCCCATTTCAGCAGCGGGTTCAGATCGTTTTCAATCAGCGCCTGTTCATGCGGAGAGCACGCCACCATGTTGCGGCTCGACACCATCGCCGCGACACGGCCGCGGTAATCAATGCGCGCCGTGCGCGCGCCCAACATGCCCGCGATGTCGGCATCGTCCGTGTCGTTCAGCGTTATGGTCCAGTCCGGGTCCGGGCTTAACAAGCGCAGGCGCTGCGCGGGCGCATCGTCCGGGCGACCCGCGCGCGCCAGCGCAACAATCAGCTCGTAGGTTTCATTCATGGGTTTTCCCTCCGCGTTCTCTGTGGCCTCCGTGGTTGTCATTGCCCCTGCCTTTGCTTTTCCCTGCGCCCTGCGCCTTGCGCCATCGCATATTTGCGCAGCGCCCGCACAGCGGCCGCGCCCGTGGCGAGCGCGTCTCCGTCCAGCGCGAAAAATGTTCCCGCGCCCGCGTGACGCGTGTCCAGCAGCCCGGCGCGCTCGCCGTTGCGCAAAATGAGAATGCTGTTCGCGGGCGCGTTCTCGCTGTTATCGCCAGTGCCGTTGCAGTGGATTTCCCACCAGGCGTCAATAGCCAGCGTCCACTCGGGGCCATGCTTCGCCCGGGCGCCGATCTGTTTGATGATCCCCAGGGCTTCACTCGCCAGGAAGTTGTATCCCCTGGCGCGCATGGCCTTCGCGGCTTCGGTGAGCCGCTTGAGCTCCCCGCGCGTGGACGGCGCTTCTTTTTGTATCTGGCTCCACACCCAGTCCGTGCGCCGCGTGCCCGTTGCGCCCATTTGTTCGAGCAGCTCGTACAGGTACCGCACATGGTCCATCGTGGGCCTGTCCGCGTCCGTTCCTCCCGGGCGCAGTTCGCGCGGCTTGCGCGGCTTTTTGCTTTGCAGCGGCTTGCCCATCTGATCGTTCAGATATTTAATGGCTCTCTGGTGGTCGCCGAAATCCATGTCGCGCCGCCGCCGCTTCCCGCACGCGGTCTCCAGGGTGTCGCGCGCGTCTTCGCCAAACAGCCCCGCGCGATTCAGCAGATAATTCAATGTCCGGTTCTGCTCGGGCGTCTTCTGTTTTTGCATAATGTGTCTCCGTTCAGGTTTCGCGCGCGCGCTCGGCGTCGAGCAGCGCCAGCATTTTCGCAATGGCGCGCCCGGCCTGCGCGTGGGTGATGCGCCACGCGCGCGCATTGGCGTAGCGGCCGTACTCGCGCGTGGCCG
>JAGUYV010000327.1 GCA_020061125.1 bacterium
CCATCGGCGCCCGCGCCGTAGAGCAGGCTCGCGTACTGCACCGCAAGGCGCGAGATGTAACGGGTGTCGTTGAGTTCGCGGGACGCGAAGCCGTCAATTTCCTTATCCGCGTCGCGGATCTGGAACCGTTGCAGTTTGGCGACATTCGCGTCGCCGGTGAATTTTCTCACGCGGCCGATGATTTCATCCCATCGCGCCGTTCCGCCGTATGCTTCCCAGGGGGTGCGCTTGCTTTTGATGTGGTTCTCTGTGGTGCAGCACAGGGTTTTGTTCAGAAACGAGTTGTCCAGGGACCGGCTGAAGGGGATGATGTGTTCGATGTCGAACTCGGGTTCCACGAAAAGGGAGTGGAAGCTGATGGGTTTTCCGGTATAGGGGCAGATGCCGCCGCATTCGTCGCGCAGGAGCCATTTTTCGATGTCGGATCGTTTCGGCTGCCAGGCGCTTCCGAACGCGCCCCCGGCCTCTTTAATCAATTCCAGAGCCGCGGCGTCGCGTTTGTTCTTGTTCGCGCGAATGCGCTTGGAGATCTGCTGCCGGGCCTTGCGCGGGCGTTTCATGTCGCGGGCGAGTTCGATGCGGATCAGGCCGGGCTTGCCGTGTTTTGCGGTGACGGCGTTTATCACCTTGCGCAGTTCCGTGAGCGCGCGGCGCACCGCGGGGTTGGTGACGGCGGGCATTTCCGGCGAGTGGACCGGCGGGAGCTTGTCATAGGCGCGGGGCGGCGGCGCGGCGCCGTAAAGTTCTTTTCTGGCCGTGGCAAAGGGCATACCGCGCTCCATGAGCGGCAGCAGCCTGCTCATGGCTTTCTGCGAAAGCATGACATGGCCTTCTTCGAGCGGAATTTTCGCGAAGGCCCGCGCGGCATTGGGGTCGAGTTTCCAGTAATCCGCGGCGGCGCGCTCAAGGGCCTCGGGCTTGCGTATGGAGCGCACATGCTGCACGGCCAGATCCTGCTGTTCGGGAGACATGGACTGCCATGTCTGCTGGCCGAAAACCGCGGCCATGCGCGCGGCGGTGCGGTTTCCGGGCAGGCTTTCCTCGCCCCCGATTTCGAAATTGAACTTGCCCTGAAGTTTTAATTTTTTGCGGATAGCCGTGAACTTCATGTTCTGCTGCAATTCCAGGTGGCGCAGCAGTTCGGCGCGTTCGCTCGCCGTGAGTTCCCGCTGCAGTCCGTCGGGAGAGACCAGGCGCAGGTCGTTGACTTTCTGAAGCATGCGGAAGCGTTGCGAGACGAGCAGGGCCAGGGGCGCGCGCCGCGCGCCTTCGAGTTCACAGCGGCCGGTCAGCCCCTTGTTGCTTTTGAGGGGCCGCTGAAAGAAGATTTTTTTGCCGATGGATTTGCGGGCCTCGTCTGATAGGACATCCGGGTGGAACGCGCGCTGCGTGTCCCAGATCCGATCGAATTCCTGCGCGTTCATGTTGCGGAAAGTGTGATGGCCGCGCACGCGCTCGTTGTTCCGCAAAAGGGCCGCGAAGTGTTCGCCCGGGGTTTGTGAGCCGGTTTCCTGCATAGCCTGGCGCAGATGGCCCACGGCCTGGGCGATGGTGTTGAGTTCTTCATTTTCTTTGGGCTGTGATTTTCTGTTGGAAAGAAAGCCCCGCTTGTGCGCGAGGTGAAAGAGAGCGCGGCCGGTTTCGTGCGGCTCGACCCGTTCATGGAGCGCGCGTGCGCGCAGTATGAAAGGCAGGAGCGCGGGGTTGTCGAGGCCGTGGGCGAGCTGTTTGTCCAGATCGTCGAAAAAGCGTTTTCTGGTGGCGGGGGAGGACACATCGCCTTGTGGGAGCAGGCTGCGGCGCTGCAATTCCTCGGCAAGGACTTTGAGCCTGCGCGAAGTGCGTTCGAGCTGGCGGCGGTGCAGGCGCGCCATGCGGCGCTTTGCGGCGCGGGATTCGTCGCGCCCGGATTCGATGTCGCCTTCCACGCCCGCCTCGAAGATGCGAACCCCCATGTCAATCAGTCTGCATGGCTGCTGTTCGTTCTCTTCAATCAGCGCCCAGCCGATAGAGGTTGGCCCGATGTCCAGGCCCAATACGGAACCGGATGTCTGGTATTCAGTTTTCATGAGACGCCCCCTTGACAGTTGCTGTTTGGTCTGTTACTATAAAGCAATTGTACCTGAGCGACGATTGCCCTGCAACTCACAGCAAGAGCTTTCGCTCGCGGGCACTGTCTGGTTCGCCAGGCATCCCCGACTGCCCTCCCAGGAGGGCGTCTTTCTTTATACAGACAATATGTTTGAGCTGTCGCCAGGGGCTGTCCGTGGCCGCAAAAACAGGGACAGGCACGCGGAAACCCGCCGCGTTCCCAGTCCCTGTATTTTGCTGCGCTTGCGCCTTTCAATCAGATTTCATTGTTTGAGAGAATTGTTGGCAAAGGGAAAGGCGTTGCGTCAAAATTCTTGAAATGCGCGCGCAGGCGCGCACGGTCACTCGAATTCCTTTTCCTTGAGCGCGAGTTGCTCGCTGGCTTCCTCCCACTGCTGGAGGACCTGTTCGAGTTCGGCCTGGCGCTGCTTGAGTTCCGCGGGCAGGGACTTCATGAGTCCGGCGTCGTTGTAGCTGGCGGGGTCGGCGAGTTGGGTCTCGATGTCGGCGATGCGGGCTTCGAGTTGGTCTATGCGGGCTTCGGCGCCGGCGATGGCGTTGCGGATGGGGGTGAGTGCGCGGGAGCGTTCCTGCACGAAACGGGCGCGCTCCTGGCGCTGGGCGCGGCGGTCGGTGAGCG
>JAGUYV010000274.1 GCA_020061125.1 bacterium
CCGCCGGGCGCCATCCCTGCTCGCCCTGGGGCGTGCCCGCCAAGGGCGGCAAGACGCGCCGCGCCAGCGCCAGCAACCGCTTCATCGTCACATCGCGCAAGAAGAAAAAGAAACGCTGATTCCAGCGGGGAGGAACACCGTGCCCAGATCACTGAAAAAAGGGCCTTTCATCGAAGAAAAGCTCATGAAACGCATCAAGGCCGCGCAAAAGACCAAGCAGGGCGGCATCATCAAGACCTGGTCGCGCGCCTCCATGGTGGTCCCGGAAATGGTGGGACTCACCATCGCCGTGCACAACGGCCGCAAGCATGTGCCCGTGTTCATCACCGAAAACATGGTCGGGCACAAGCTCGGCGAATTCGCGCCCACCCGCTAC
Source organism: bacterium (assembly GCA_020061125.1). Classification (GTDB taxonomy): domain Bacteria; phylum UBP15; class UBA6099; order UBA6099; family DSWB01; genus DSWB01. The sequence goes on from JAGUYV010000274.1 coordinate 377, forward strand.
TTCCGCGGCCACGCGGGCAGCGACAAGAAATCCAATGTGCGCTGAACGCCCACGCGGGCGCGCACTTTTCATCAGGAGCGCTGAACCATGACAGTGAAAACCGAACCCAGGCCCATAGCCAGGGCGCGCTATGTGCGCATCTCGCCCAGCAAGCTGCGCCGCTATGCCAACCTGGTCAAAGGAAAAGAATTCAGCCTGGCCATGGCCGAACTCGAACACATGCCGTCGCCAACGGCCGCGCTCGTGCGCAAGGTCCTGGCCTCGGCCGGCGCCAACGCAGAGGAAAACTGCGACATGGTCAAGGAGCGGACCTTCGTGAAAAATGTCACCGTGGACCAGGGGCCGACACTTAAACGCTGGCTCCCCCGCGCCATGGGCCGCGCTACAAGAATCCGAAAACGCACCAGCCACATCTTGATCGAGCTGGCTGAATTGAAAGGCTAAGGGAGGCATTCCGGTGGGGCAGAAAGTTAATCCAAGAGGCTTACGCCTCGGCATCATCGAAACCTGGGACAGCCGCTGGTACGCGGAAAAGGACTACGCGGACCTGCTGCATGAGGATCTGCGCGTGCGCGACATCGTGAACACATGGAACTTCCGCGGCGACAACCGCGGCGCCACGGGCAAAATCCTCAAGAAAATGCAGCGCGAAAACCGCCGGTTCAGCGGCGTGTCGCGCGTTGAAATCGAGCGCAAGGCGCGCAACATCACGGTGTTCATTTCCACCAGCAAGCCCGGCATCGTGATCGGCCAGCAGGGCAAGAGCATTGAGGCCCTCACCAAGCACCTTCGCCAGGTCACCGGAAAGAATGTCGAAATCAAAATCCGCCCCATTGACCAGCCCGATCTGGACGCCTATCTGGTGGGCGAGCAGATCGCCACCATGCTGGAGCGCCGCTTCGCCGTGCGCCGCGCCGTGCGCCAGACCATGGAAAAAGTCATCCGCGCGGGCGCCGAGGGCGTGAGAATCTGCGTGTCCGGCCGCCTGGGCGGCGCGGAAATCGCCCGCCGCGAGTGGGTGCACCGCGGCCGCGTGCCCCTGCACACCCTGCGCGCGGACATTGACTACGCCTTCACCGAAGCCTTCACCACCTACGGCAAAATCGGCATCAAAATCTGGGTTTATAAAGGCAAAAAAGAACTCTTGAGCAAGAACCGCGTCGCCGCTCTGGCGGACTGATCGAGAAAGGCAGATACGAGAACCATGCTGCAGCCGAAAAAAGTCAAACACCGCAAAATGCAGCGGGGCCGCATGAAAGGCTCGCCGCGCAAAGGCTCCACAGTGGCCTTTGGGCAGTGGGGTCTGCAGGCCATGGAGCCGGGCTGGATCACGGCCCGCCAGATTGAAGCCATGCGCGTGGCCGTCACCCGCGCCATCAAACGCGGCGGCAAAGTCTGGATCCGCATTTTCCCGCAGAAAAGCATCACCAAGAAACCCGCGGAAACGCGCATGGGCAAAGGCAAAGGCGCGCCCGACCAGTGGGTCGCCGTGGTCAAGCCGGGCACCATGCTCATCGAACTGGCCGGCGTGAGCGACGAGCTGGCAAAGAACGCCCTGAACCTCGCTTATTACAAACTGCCCATCAAAACCCGGATCGTGAAGCGCTGACGCGCCGGGCGGGCAAGGGAGCACGACATGAAACCAAAAGACATCAAGGCGCTCAAAGACGCGGAACTGGACGGCAAGCTCGACGACTACAAGCAGGAGCTGTTCAATCTGCGCTGGCAGAGCGCATCGCACCAAAACCAGAATCCCAAGCGGGCGCGCGAGGTGCGCAAAAACATCGCGCGCATCCTGACCGTCAAAAACGCTCGACAGCAGGGAAAGGCGTAAATCATGAGGGAAAGCACAAGACAAACGCGCATCGGCACCGTGGTCAGCAACAAAATGGACAAGACGGTGGTCGTGCAGACGGAAACCCAGAAGCAGCACCCGCTGTACAAGAAATACATCCGCAGGCGCAAGACCTTCAAGGCGCACGACGAAGCCAACGAATGCAACGCCGGCGACCGCGTCAAGATCATGGAAACGCGCCCCATCAGCAAGGACAAGCGCTGGCGCGTGGTCGAGATCATCGAGCGCGGCTTCGTGGCCACGGGCGAGGTCATTGACCCCACCGAGTTCTTCCGCAAGAAAAAACAGAAACGCGACGAGAAGCGCGCGGCCATGGCCGCCGAGGCGGAAAAGCAGCAACTCGAAGCCCAGGAAGAAGATATCGAAGACGAAGAGGACCTGGAGGCCGAAGACGCCGCACAGGCCCCCGCGGAACCCGCATCCGAAGAGCAGGATGCTCCCGCCACATCAGATGACGAACAGGCAGGCGACGACGATGATTCAGAAAGAGACCAGGCTTAAGGTAGCGGACAACTCGGGCGCCCGGGAGATTCTGTGCATCCACATCCCCGGGTCCAGCAAGCGCAAATACGCGGGCCTCGGCGATGTCATCACCGCGGCCGTGAAACAGGCCATGCCCAACGGCAACATTAAAAAGGGCAAAGTCATCAAGGCCGTGATCGTTCGCACCAAGTCCGCGCGCACCCGCCCGGACGGCACCACCATCAGGTTCGACGACAACGCCGCCGTGGTGCTCGACAACCAGAACAACCCCGTGGGCACCCGCGTGTTCGGCCCCGTGGGCCGCGAACTGCGCGAAAAGAAATTCATGAAAATCGTGTCCCTGGCCCCCGAGGTGCTCTGACCCCCGGCAGGCGAGGCGAAGGAAAGGCGGAACCCGAAACATGGCTTCCAGGACAGCGGCCAAAAAACCGCAGAAGATGAACATAAAGAAAGGCGACACAGTGCGCGTGCTGGCCGGCAAAGACCGGGGCAAATCTGGCAGCGTGTTGAGCGTGAAGCCCAAAGACGGCAAAGTGGTGGTGGAGAATGTCAACATCGCCCGCAAGGCCGTGCGCCCTCACCCCCAGAAAAGCCCCCAGGGCGGAATCATTTCCGTGCCCCAGCCGCTGGACGCTTCCAACGTCATGCTCGTGTGCCCCAGGTGCAGCAAACCCGCCCGCACCACAAGACACACGGATGCCGAAGGGCGCCGCAGCCGCAAATGTAAAAAATGTGGTGAATTGATCGATGGCTGAAAAAACCAAAGCACAACAGGACAAGAAACCGAAGGACAAGGCCAAGGACAAAGGCCCGGTGCCCATGCCCAAGGAGCCTGCGCGCTACGCGATCAGGTATCGCGAGCAGATCGTGCCCGCCATGATGGAGGAGTTCAGCTACAGCACCGTGATGCAGGTGCCGCGGCTGGAGAAAATCGTCATCAACATGGGCGTGGGCAATGTGCGCGAAGACCCCAAGCTGCTGGAAAACGCCATGGCGGATCTGCGTCTCATCTCCGGCCAGGAGCCGGTGAAGACCAAATCGCGCAAGGCCATTTCCAACTTCAAGATTCGCGAAGGCTGGGACATCGGCACCAAGGTCACGCTGCGCGGCCGCAAGATGTACGATTTCATAGACCGGTTCGTGAACATGGCCGTGCCCCGCATCCGGGACTTCCGCGGCCTGCCCGTGAAGTCGTTCGACGGCCGCGGCAACTATTCCGTGGGCGTGCGCGAACAGGTCATCTTCCCGGAAATCGAGTACGACAAGATTGACCGCACCCGGGGCATGGACATCGTGATCGTGACGACCGCGCGCACCGACGCCGAGGGCCAGGCCCTGCTGCGGCTGTTCGGCATGCCGTTTGCGGGTGCCGCAAGCGTCAACGCTAAATAAATTCGTCAAGAGGGAAGGTTCACCGCTGTGACACGCAAAGCGCTGTATGAAAAAACATTTGTCAAAGAGCCGAAGTATCCCACGCGCCACCGCAACCGCTGCCGCTTGTGCGGCCGCCCGCGCGGCTATCTGCGCAAGTTCGGCCTCTGCCGCATCTGTTTCCGCACCCTGGCCCACGAGGGCAAAGTCCCGGGCGTGACCAAGTCAAGCTGGTAACGGCACAACACATCGAACAGAGGTTACAAAAATGAGTATCAACGATCCCATCGCCGATATGCTCACACGCATCCGCAACGGGGCACGGGCCGGACACGCCACCGTGGACATGCCCTCTTCGCACCTCAAGGTCGAAGTGCTCAAGATCCTCAAGCGCGAGGGCTACATAAAGAATTTCGTCACACGAAAGCGCAAGACCTTCAATGTGCTCAAGGTCTACATGAAATACACCGAAGACGGCAAGTGCGCCTTCGAGAGAATCGAGCGCGCCAGCACGCCCGGCCGCCGCGTGTATGTGGACAAGAACAACATCCCCATCGTGGCCGGAGGCTACGGCACCGCGGTCATCTCCACCTCCCGCGGCCTGCTCACCAGCCAGGAAGCGTTCAAACGCGGAATCGGCGGCGAAGTGCTCTGCAAGATTTACTGACACTGTCTCGCATCGAGGTGAAACGAAACCATGTCTCGCATAGGATTGAAAGAAATCAAAGTACCCGACGGTGTGGCCGTCACCATCACGGGCAACACCGTGCAGGTCAAGGGCAAGCTCGGCGAACTGCAGCACGAGCTGCACCCGAACATGTCCATCGAGCAGGAGGACAATGTCCTGCGCGTGAAGCGCGGCTCGGACAAGAAATTCGACAAGTCCCTGCACGGCATGTCCCGCACCCTGGTCAGCAACATGATCGAGGGCGTGAGCCAGGGCTTCTCCAAAGAGCTTGAGCTTCAGGGCGTGGGCTACCGGTTTGAACTCAAGGACAAGTCCGTGGTCTTCTATGTGGGCTATTCCAACCCCAAGGAATTCGCCCTCCCCGAAGGCATCAAGGCCGAGGAAACCGGCAAGAACACATTGAAGGTATCCGGCATAGACAAACAGGCCGTGGGCCAGACGGCCGCCAACATGCGCTCCATCCGCCCGCCCGACCCGTACAAGGGCAAGGGCATCCGCTACCGCGGCGAGCGCATCAAACTCAAACAGGGCAAGAGCGGTGTGTAATCATGGCATACAAAAAACGATCGAATTCAAGCACGGCACAGAGGCAGTTGCGGCATAAACGCCGCCGGAATTCCGGCACGGCCGAGCGCCCGCGCCTCACCGTGTTCTTCAGCAACAAGCATGTGTTCGCCCAGGTCATTGACGACCTCAAGGGCGCCACGCTGTGCGCCTGCGGCACCTTGAGCAAAGACCTCAAGGAGCTGGCGCAGGGCAAGGCGCAGAGCGAGGCCGCGGCCATCGTGGGCAAGGCCATCGGCGAAAGAGCAAAAGCCGCGGGCGTGGAAAAAGTCTATTTCGACCGCTCCGGCTACAAGTACGGCAAGCGCCTCAAGGCCCTGGCCGACGCCGCGCGCAAGTCGGGTCTGGACTTCTGATCCGCACGCACGCCAATCCATAGAGCAACGACGGGAGTTTTCTGCATGTACAAGGATAAGCGGGAGAGAGTCAAGGAACCGGAAGATCAGTTCAAAGAAAAACTGATCCACATCAACCGCGTGGCCAAGGTGGTCAAGGGCGGCCGGCGCTTCAGCTTCAGCGCGCTCGTGGCCGTGGGCGACGGCAACGGATCCGTGGGCCTGGGCTACGGCAAAGCCAACGAAGTGGCCGAGGCCATCCGCAAGGGCATCATGGACGCCAAGAACAACATGTTCCAGGTGGCCATGGCGGGCAATACGATTCCCTACATGATCACGGCGCGCGTGGGCGCGGCCAGCGTGATGATGAAGCCCGCACGCCCCGGCACCGGCATCATCGCCGGCGGCGCCGTGCGCGCCATCCTCGAAACCGCGGGCGTGCGCGACATCGTGGCCAAAAACATCGGCACCAAAAACCAGATCAATTCCGCCAAGGCCGCCATCCACGGACTCAAGAGCCTGCGCACCCCCGAGGATTTCGCGGACCGCAGAAAGGCGTCCTCCACTCAAAAGAAAAAGGATCCCAAAGACAGACGGGACAGAGCTAAAGAACCCGTGGGCGCGGCCGCGGACGCGGGCGACTCCGCCACGGAAGAAAACAACGAGTAATCGGGACAAGGAACTGTCATGCATAAACTGGACAATCTGCCGAAAAGAAACTCCGTGAAAGACCGCAAGCGCGTAGGCCGCGGCCACGGCTCCGGCCTGGTCAAAACCAGCGGTCGCGGCCAGACCGGCCAGAAGTCGCGCGCCGGCGGCAACATCCCCCCCGACTTCCAGGGCGTCGGCATTTCGTTCTTCCGCCGCATCCCCAAGCTGGGCGGATTCAAGCCGCTGAACAAAATTGTGTACTCGCCCGTGAATGTGGGCGACCTGGACCGCTTCGACGACGGCGCCGAAATCACCGTGGACACGCTCAAGCAGGCGGGCCTGGTTCGAACCAAAGATCAATTCGTTAAGCTTCTCGGGGACGGAGACCTGTCCAAGAAGCTGACCGTCACCGTGCACAAGTGGTCCAAGGCCGCTGAAGACAAGGTGCAAAAAGCCGGGGGGCAACTTAACAAAGCCTGATGCTGCAAACACTGTCTAACGCATTCAAAGTACCGGAACTGCGCAGCAAACTCGTGTACCTGCTGGGCGTCTTTCTGCTCTATGCATTCGGCATGCACATACCCGTGCCCGGAATCAACCACGAGGCTCTGGAAAGCATGTTCGGCGCGGGCACTCTGTTCGGCATGTGGGACCTGTTCGCCGGAGGCTCGCTGCGGCGCTTCTCCATTTTCGCGCTCGGCATCATGCCCTACATCAACGCCAGCATCATCTTCCAGCTTCTGACCGTGGTCATACCCAAGCTCGAAGAACTGGCCAAGGAAGGCGAAACCGGGCAGAAGCAGATCGCACAGTGGACCCGCTACCTCACCATCATCCTGGGCTTCGTGCAGGCCATCGGCATGTATGTGATGTTGAGCCAGGCGGGCGCCATCGAGAACACTTCGATTCTGAACATTTTCGTGATCGTCACCACGCTGGTGGGCGGCACCGCGTTCCTCATGTGGCTGGGCGAGGAAGTGAGCCAGAAGGGCATCGGCAACGGCGTGTCCCTGATCATCTTCATCGGCATCGTGGCGTCCCTGCCCACGCAGATCGGCCAGACCGCGCTCATCGTGCGCGACTACAGCCGCTACGGCGCAGCCATCGTGCTCACCCTGGTGTCCATCGCCACCGTGGCCTTCATCATCCTCATCCACAAGGGCGAGCGCAAAATCCCGGTCCAGTACGCCAAGCGCGTGGTGGGCCGCAAGGTGTACGGCGGGCAGACCACCTACATCCCCATGAAAGTCAATTCCGCGGGCGTGATTCCCATCATCTTCGCGGTGTCCATTCTCATGTTCCCGGCCACCATCGGCCAGTTCATCCCGCACCCCACAGTGCAGGAATGGGTCGCCAAGTTCAACAGCACGCTCATTTACAATGTCTCGTACTTCATCCTGGTGTTCATGTTCACATTCTTCTACACGGCCGTGGTGTTTAACCCCAAGGACATCGCCGAGCGCATGAAGCGCCACGGCGGCTTCATCCTGGGCATCCGCCCGGGCAAGCCCACGGCCGAGTACCTCGAGCGCATCATGATCCGCATCACCTTCATGGGCGCCCTATTCCTGGGCACCATCGCCGTGATGCCCTCCGTGGTCATGGCCCTCACGGACCTGAACACCTTCCAGCTCGGCGGCACCAGCCTGCTCATCATGGTGGGCGTGATTCTGGACACCGTGCAGCACATCGAGGCACAGTTGCTCATGCGCCATTACGAAGGATTCTGAAACAATAAACCGGAACTTAAAGGAGACAAAAGTCATGGCACACAACCTGGTCATTTTCGGCCCCCCGGGCGCGGGCAAAGGCACCCAGTCCGCAGCCATCAAGGAAAAACTCGCCGTGTTCCACCTCTCCACGGGCGACATGCTGCGCGAAGCCATCAAGAATGAAACCGAAACCGGCAAGCTGGCCAAGCAGTACACCGAGTCCGGCAAGCTCGTTCCCGACGAAGTGGTCATCAAGATCGTGGAAGAAGCCGTGTCCCCGCTGCCCGCGGACAAGGGCGTGCTCTTCGACGGATTCCCGCGCACCCTGGACCAGGCCAAGGCCCTGGACGCCATGATGGACAAACTCGGCCGCGGCATCAACGGCTGCATCAGCGTGGCCGTGCCCGACGAGGCCATCGTGAGCCGCCTCACCGGACGCCGCATGTGCCCGGCCTGCAACCTCATTTACCACATCACCGGCAAGCCGCCCAAAACCGAGGGCAAGTGCGATGTGTGCGGCGGCGACCTCATCATCCGCAAGGACGACAACGAGGAAGTCATCCGCCAGCGCCTGGACGCCTACCACGCCCAGACCGCCCCGGTCATCGGCTATTACAAGGACAAGGGCCTTCTCAAGGAAGTGGACGGCACCCGGCCGCCCGCAGAGGTGTCCCAGGAAATCATCGGCATGTTTTAAGGGAGACGCACGGCCATCGGAGGCATAGAAATCAAAACCGGAGAACAGCTCGCGAAGATGCGGGCCGCGGGCCATCTGCTCGCACTCACGATGCAAGAAGTTCTCAAACGCATCGAACCCGGAGCCAAAGACGGCGACATTGACGGATTCGCGGAGGAGTTCATCAGAAGTCACGGCGCCCTGCCTGCTTTCAAGGGCTACAACGGTTACCCGAAAACCCTGTGCATGTCCTTCAACGAACAGGTGGTGCACGGAATTCCAGGCAACCGGCGGATCAAGCAGGGCGACCTGATAGGAATAGACTGCGGCGTTATACTGGATGAGTATTACAGCGACATGGCCCGGAGCGTGTTCGTGGGCGGCGAACCGCCCCGCAGGGTCAGAAAGCTCATGGAGGTCACGGAACGCGCGCTGGAGCGCGGAACGCAAAACATGGTCGAGGGCAAGCGGCTGGGCGATGTGTCCGCCGCGGTTCAGGCCGAAGTGGAAGCGCACGGATTCAGCGTGGTGCGCGCCCTGGTGGGACACGGCATCGGAACCCGAATGCACGAGGAACCCCAGGTGCCCAATTACGGCTCGCCCGGAACCGGGCCGGAAATCCGCAACGGCATGGTCTTCGCCATCGAGCCGATGGTGAACATGGGCCGCTTCGCGGTGAAGACCCTGCCCGACGGATGGACCATCGTAACCGCGGACAAAAGCCTGTCGTGCCACTTCGAGAACACCGTGGCCGCAACGCCGGACGGACCCGAAATTCTTTCGCGGGTCCAGTCCGAAGCCAATTTGTAAAAGTATGGCAAAAGGAGTTTTATGAGCAGAGACGACGTCATCGAAGTCGACGGCACCATCAACGAGGCGCTGCCCAACGCCATGTTCCGTGTGGAACTGGAAAACGGGCACGAAGTGCTGGCCCACATTTCGGGCAAGATCCGCATGCGCTTCATAAAGATCGTGCCCGGCGACCGGGTCAAACTGGAGTTGAGCCAGTACGACCTGAACCGAGGACGCATCACCTGGCGCTACCCCGCCAAGGGCCGGAGCGGGCCGTACCCTCCGCCCAGGAAATAGGCGGCGCGCAGGAATATCATTCAAGGTGTGATTGCTATGAAAGTACGGGCATCAGTCAAAAAGATCTGCAAGAAGTGCAAAATCATCAAGCGCCACGGAGTGGTGCGCGTGATCTGCGAAAACCCGAAACACAAACAGAGGCAGGGCTGAACGGCCCCGGCTTCGTGGAGGTAGCCACATGGCACGCATTGCGGGAATAGACATCCCCAGGAACAAAAAAATCAAGGTGGCGCTCACCTACATTCACGGCATCGGCGCCAGCACAGCCGCCAAGATCATCGAGATCACCGGCGTGGACGGCGAACAGCGCGTCAGCGACATGTCCGAGGAAGCGCTGTCCAAACTGCGCCGCGAAATCGAGACCAAATACAAGGTCGAGGGCGAAGTGCGCCGCGATGTGCAGAACAACATCAAGCGCCTCGTGGAAATCGGCAGTTACCGCGGCCTGCGCCACCGCCTCGGCCTGCCCACCCGCGGACAGCGCACCCACACCAACGGGCGCACCCGCAAAGGCCGCAAGAAAACCGTGGGCCTCAAAAAGTCCAAGGTCGGCAAGAAAGGCTGACGCGTTTCACCATCTGTTGTTTGAATTTCCGAGGAGGCATTCATGGCACGCAAGCAGAAAACACGCACCAAGGCCAAAAAGAAAATCCAGATCACCGACGGCGTGGTGCACATCAAGTCTACTTTCAACAACACCATCATCACGGTGACCGACAAAAAGGGCAATGTGGTGAGCTGGGCCAGCTCCGGCACCGTGGGCTTCAAAGGCTCCCGCAAGGGCACCCCGTTCGCCGCGCAGAGCGCCGCGGAAAATGTGGGCAAAGAGGTCAAAGCCATGGGCCTCCGCAACATAGACATCATGGTCAAAGGCCCGGGCGGCGGCCGCGAATCCGCTATCCGCTCCCTCCAGGCCCAGGGCTTCCAGATCCGCACCATCAAGGACGTCACACCCATTCCGCACAACGGGTGCCGCCCCAAGAAACGCCGCCGCGTGTAACCGCGGCACTATAACGAAGAGGTGTAAAAAAGCATGTCCAGAGACACAGGACCGCAGTGCAAACAATGCCGCTCCATGGGGCAGAAACTGTACCTCAAGGGCGAGCGCTGCTACGACGATAACAAGTGCGCCGTGAAACGGCGCCCCTACCCCCCCGGACACCTGGGCCGCTTCTCGCGCCGCGACCGGAGGGCCACGGAATACGCCAAGCAGCTCAAAGAGAAACAGAAAGCCCGCTTCATGTACGGCGTGAGCGAGCGCCAGTTCCGCAACTATTATGAACTGGCGTCCAGCCGCCCCGGCATCACGGGCGAAATCCTGTTCCAGACCCTCGAGCGCCGCCTCGACAATGTGGTCTACCGCCTCGGCTTCGGCGGCTCCCGCCGGGAGGCGCGCCAGATCGTGCGCCACCGCCATGTGACTGTCAACGGCCGCATCGTGGACATCCCGTCCTACCTTGTCAAGCCCAACGACATAATCGAAATAAAGGACAAAAGCAAAAAGATGCAGCGCGTGCGCGACGCGGCCAACGCGAACGCACAGGGCGGACGCATCCCCGCCTGGCTCGAATCCAATGTGCTCGAATTCAAGGGCACGGTCCTCGAGCTGCCCACCCGCGAGAAAATGGAAATTCCAGTCGAAGATCACCTCATCGTGGAATTCTACTCGCGCTGAACACGGCTAAACTGGCAAACCGGGAGGTTTCATGAAAACCATCGAACGCCCCAGCATCAAGATTCTCGAAGAATGCGTCACCCCGGACGGAAAAGGAAAATTCGGCCGCTACCAGATCGAGCCGCTCATCCGCGGATTCGGCGCCACACTCGGCAACTCCATGCGCCGCATCCTCCTGTCCTCCATCACAGGCTCGGCCGTGGTCTTCGTGCAGATTGACGGCGTGCTCCACGAATTCACCGCCCTCGAAGGCGTGCTCGAAGATGTCACCGACATCGTGATCAACCTCAAGAAACTGCCCATCGCGGTCAACACCGATGACTTGGTGGTCCTCAAAGTCGAGACCAAAGGCGTCAAGGACATCACCGCCGGCGACATCATCGCCGACGACCGCGTGGATATTGTGGAACCCGATTACCCGCTCTGCAGCGTCACCCAGGCGGGCAAACCCTTCAAAATGGAAATCGGCGTCAAGCGCGGACGCGGCTACATCATCAGCGAATGGCACAAGGACGACCCGGACATCCCCAAGAGCCGCGGCATCATCCTCATTGACTCCGACTTCTCGCCCATTCGCCGCACCCGCTACGAAGTTGAACCCGCGCGCGTGGGTCAGCGCACCGACTACGACCGCCTCATCCTCGACATCGAGACCGACGGCACCGTGGACCCGGCCGACGCTTTGAGCGAGGCCGCGCGCATTCTCATCAAGGAATTCTCCTTCATCGTGGACTTCAAGGAGCGCATCCTGCTCGAAGAGGAACGCAAGGAAGAGGAAGAAAAGAAGAAAAGCCAGGACCTCAAGAAAACCATTGACGAACTCGACCTGTCCGTGCGCTCGTACAACTGCCTCAAGAACGCCAACATCGTCACCGTCGAGGAACTCATCAAATGGTCCGAGCAGCGCCTCAAGGGCCTGCGCAACTTCGGCGAAAAGTCCCTCACCGAAATCCGCGCCAAGCTCAACAGCATGGGCCTGCGCCTGGCCGACGACGAACTGTAAACAAACGACACGCCGCACGCACCGGCCCCAACGCCGGCGCCACGCACCAATGGAGAGAGACTCATGAGACACCGCAAGGCTAACAAAAAACTCGGCAGGCCCACGGACCAGCGCATCGCCCTGCTCAAAAACCAGGTCACGCAGCTTCTGCTTCACGGCAAGATCACCACCACCGAAGCCAAAGCCCGCGCCACCAAGCGCCTGGCCGAGAAAACCATCACCATCGCACGCGCCGGCGACCTGCACGCCAAGCGCCAGGCCCGCGAAGTCGTCAACAACGCCGACGCCTTCAAGAAGCTCTTCGCCGAGATCGCCCCGCGCTTCAAGGACCGCCCCGGCGGCTATGTGCGCATGGTCAAGCTCCCGCCCCGCCGCGGCGACGCCACCCCCATGGCCATGATCATGCTCGCGGAAGACTGATTGCCGTTCCGCATCAATTTTACACGCTCACGACCGCGCGGCCCCGCTTCTCTCACAGGGGCCGCGCTTCCTTTTGCGCAACGCTTCCAGGCATGTGCGTTCTGTCCGTGTTCGTACCCTGTTCTTGAAACATGCGCGCGGGCCGCACATAATCACGCATAAGGCTGCCGAAAAATTCAGGGATGAGAAATCGCTGTTGTTCCTCACATGCCGTCAAGGAGCAGTTCGCCAAACCGGCAAGGCGCAAATCCGACGCCAAGGGAACAGGCTGGAGACAAATCAATGAGACTTCTGATCTGGCATGTGGATTCCTTCAAGAGCATCATCACCCAGAAAGGCCGTTCCGGCCTGGTGGAGGATCCCGGAGACAAGGAAACCTCGGTGGGCGAAGCGCTCATTGTGTTCACGGCCGCCGAAAAGCAGGATGAAGCGGACCCTGCCGCCACGGCGCACAAAGCCGCCGACCTGCTCGCCGCGCACGCCAAGAATGTCAAATGCCGCACTATCGTAATTCACCCGTTCGCGCACCTGTTCGCCGACCTCGGCAGCCCTGAGCAGGCCGTTGCCATCATGGACACAGCAACGGAACTTCTGGCCGCGCAGGGGTTCGAGGCCATCCGCACTCCGTTCGGCTGGTTCAACAAACTCGAAATCAACGCCAAGGGGCACCCGCTATCCCGCGTGGCCAAACGAATCTGACGGCCGGCCCGCGCCAGTTTTTTCCTCGAAGGGAGACACACCCATGAAACTCGGCATCGTGATCACGCAGACAGAACCGGAGACCGTGTTCAACGCCCTGCGCTTCGCTTCCTACAGCCTGGAACAGGGCGACCAAGTGCGCATCTTTCTGTCTGGAAAAGGCGTGGAAATTGACGCCATAGAGGATCCGAAATTCGATGTCAAAGGCCAGGCGCGGAAGGTGGTGGACGCGGGCGGCGAATTTCTCGCCTGCGGAACCTGCCTCAAGCTGCGCAATTCCGTGGGTTCGGAAATCTGCCCCCTGTCAACGCTCAAGGACCATTACGAGATTGTGCGCGATTCGGATAGGCTTGTGACCGTGTGACAGTGCGGCGTTCGTCAGTGATGATCGAATACCGGATACGCTATGATATTGATGCAACCGCGCGTGGCGCGGCATGCGTTTCCATTTCCAGATAGCCGGAGCCGTATGGTGACTGACGCAGTGAAAACCATAAAACTCACGCTGGAGTATGACGGCACGGGGTTCCACGGGTTCCAGAAACAGCCGGACGGCGCTGTGCGCACGGTGCAGGGCGAGTTGGAAACGGCGCTGTGCGCGCTGGCCGGCCGGCCGGTGC
>JAGUYV010000021.1 GCA_020061125.1 bacterium
ACCTCTTCCGCGTGCGCGAACTAGACCCGGACATGGCGCGTGAAATCAAGAGCGGGTTCTTCGTGGAGCCGGGCGACTGCATTCATGTCGCGCCCTGGCCAGGTGAACCCTCCGGGCGATTCCTCGAACTCGGGCCGGACATGACCATCGTGCTGCCCGGCCCGCGCTTCGTGTCCGCGGACGGCAAATCCCTGCTGCGCATCGAAAAGGAATTGCGCGACATTCTCCCCGGCAAGCCGGGTCCCGCGGTCTCGCCCTGCGTCAAATCCGGACAGGCCATGCAGCACTATCCCGATTGAGCAACACGCCTATTGCTTTTCAGCCTGTTTTATGGAATAATCGGGTCATACGGATCACTGACGCATCGGATTTCCGGAGGTTCGGATATGTCCCGCAGACTGGTTGCGACAATTCTTTTTCCGGCGCTGGCGTGCATTCTGGCGTGCGCGTGCGCCGCGGCACAGGAAGAGGAAACGGAAAACGCGGACCGCATGCTCTGGGCCTCGGGCAAGGTCTCCAAATTCGTTGATCTGGCTGCGGATCACCCCGTGGACACGGAATTCTTTTCCACAAAAGAGCGCATGAAGGAAGTCATGCGCATGTTCTTCCGCCGGGATTTCCCGGACGACAAGTACTGGGCGATGAACGCGGTCATGCTCAAGTTCGGCTTCGGCCTGTTCGAGGATGATAGCGAAGACGAAATCGTGGACGATTACACCAAGGGCATTCTCGGCGTATACGACGATGAGGACAAAAAAATTTATGTCGTGGAATCCTCTCTGTACCAGAAACTCCGCAAAGAGCGCTACGAGGAATGCAATGTGGACAACTGGTACGCCTCGGACCCGGTTTGGGAAGACTGGTGGAACCGGAACCGAGCCGACATCGTGCTGGTTCACGAGGCCACGCACGCGCTTCAGGACATGCGTTTCAACCTGCGCGACTGGCATGACAAGTACGAATGGAACGACGACGCGCACCTTGGCATCAGGTCCGTGATCGAGGGCCAGGCCGAATTCGTGGAAACGAAATACACCTACGAAGCGCTTAAGCTCACGGACTACGGCGCCGCATTCTACAATTACGGCGACTCCTGGGACATGCGCTTGTTTTCGGCGGTGGACGATTACATTGATCGCAACAGCGATGAGTTCGGTTCATGCCGGGACGAAATGACTTTTCTCTGGTGGATGTCCAATGTGCCGTACATCTTCGGGAACATGATCATGCGCAAAATCGAAGGCGAACAGAGCGCAGGCCGCATCAATGACACCTACACCCGCTGCCCCCTGTCCTCCGAGCAAGTCATGAACTCGGACAAGTATTTCAAGGAAAAACATGAAGACCGCCCTACATTCATAGACTTTCCGTCGTTCGACGATCTCATTGACACGGACGAATGGCGCTTCCTCGACTACAACAGCATGGGCCAGCTCAAACTGTACCTGCTGTGCCGGGACCTGATGTACGACGCCGTGAACGACTGCCATCCCATGGCCGAGGGCTGGGACGGCGACCGCTACCTGGTGTGGCGCAACGAGGACGACGAGATCTTCATGGCCTGGTACACCACCTGGGACACGGAGCGCGACGCCAAGGAATTTTACAATTTCTTCCTCAACGCGCGCGGCCGCAGGGCGGGCAGCGGCGGCGCGTCTTCTTCCGGAGACAACTACAAACTGATCCGGGACGGGGAAGACAGCTCGTACACGGAAATCCGCGGCAACAGCGTGGTGATCCTCGAAGGCCCCATGATCGAAGACGACGGCCGCCAGGATTTCGCGGACCGCCTCTGGGAATCCGAACTCTACGAAGCATCCTACGACATCTGCACAATGAGCGCCGAAGAATTCGACGACGGCTACATAGGCTTCACCGGAGACCAGGAAGAAGAAGCGGACGGCGATTCCGGGGCGGATGATGAAGAAGAAGACGATGATGAAGACAGTGAAACCGTATCCGGCAACCACAGCGAAGATGAGGAGTAGCGGCCCCATGCCGAGCCGCGCGAACCTCGGGAAGCCGGTTCAAAAAGCGAGCGCCTTGCGCCCGGTGATCAGCCGATTGCTCCCTTAACCGTTCTGATGTAAACAGTCATTTCATCCCGCCCGGAGGATACGGCGCTACCAGGCCGCCATACACGGCGACTTGAGCATCGTCCCGCCGGGCCAGCAGATCCAGGCCCAGCGCGTGCGCCATGTGTTCGGCGTCATGCGCCGACTTCATGGGATTGGGCCTGTGCGGCATTTTCGCCAGATTCTTACGAACCACGATATAAACGAATACGGGGGCGCTGTTGCGCGTTTCCCGCAGATCCCCGGGCGAATAATAGTCCTGATAAGCGCGGCTTTCGCCGGCCAGCCAGTGCTCTTTGGCGATGATGTCAAACACCTTGACGCGCTCGTGCACGGCGCCTGCGCGATGCGCGCGAACGAACGCAGCCGCGGGTTCCGTGCTGCGGCCCGGCGCAACGAACTGGCTGTGAATCCGTTGCGCCGCCGCCCAGGGCAATGTGACCGCGGCCAGCGCAATCACAACCGCTCTCAACGCGCGCCACGAGCCTCGTTCTTTTCCTGACCTTACAAGCCCGGCTATGGCCGCAGTCCACACAATCGCCAATGCGGGCACAAGATGATACAGGTACCGGTCCGCCTGAATGATTCCGTTCACATCGGCTTTTGAAGTCACGCCATCCGTGAAAATCACGCTCATTGCGAACAGAATGAAGAACAGAACCCCGAAATGAACGGCCGTGATGAGCGCGAACCGGACGAG
>JAGUYV010000318.1 GCA_020061125.1 bacterium
CCCGCGCCGCGCGCCGTGGCCTCTGGGCGCGCTGATCCCGCCAAACGCAAAACCCGGCGCGCCTCGCGGCCGCCGGGTTCGCATCCCCGCAAAACTCCCGCCGGGATCAGTCCTTGAAATCGCTGGGTTTTACCTTGGAAATGAACTCGCGGAATTTCTGGATTTCCTCGTCGTCCGGCTCCTTGCCCACAAGCGCGTTGTGGTCCAGGATGTGCGCCGATACGAAAATGGGCGTGCCTGTGCGCAGGCTCAACGCGATGGCGTCGCTGGGCCGCGCGTCCACTTCAACATCCTCGCCGCCCTCGCGCGCCATAATTAAACGCGCGTGAAATGTGCCCTCGATGATGTTGTGGATGTGCGTTTCCTTCAGGGCCACGCTGAAACTTTCCAGCATGGACTTCATGAGATCGTGGCTCATGGGCCGGGGCACGGGCACCTTCTCCATGGCGATCTCGATCTGCGTGGCCTCGAACATGCCGATCCATATCGGAAGAAACCTCTGCTGGGCCGTGTCCTTGAGCAGCACCACAGGCACCTTGTTCATGACATCGAACCGCACGCAGTAGACTTCCACCGGAACCAGTTGTTTTTCGTTTTCAGACATCAATGCTCACCTTCGAATAAATTATATACCCGGCAAACCCCTTTACAAGAGTTAATCCGATCCTCGGGCAAATGGTTCCCCTGCATCCCCGCGGGTTTTGCGCGCCGCCGGGTTTGCCGCTACAATGTGACCCAGATGCAGCCCGGCGCGCGCACGCGCGCTGTGATTTTAAGGAGCCGGCCCCCCATGGACACGCACAGCGCCATCTTCATCACCGGCGGCGCGCGAAGCGGCAAAAGCCGGTTCGCGCAGCAGACCGCCGAAGCCCTGCATCAGCAGCGCGTGTTCGTGGCCACGGCCCAGGCCCTGGACCGGGAAATGGAGCAGCGCATCGCCCGGCACAAAAACGAACGCGGCTCCACATGGCGCACCGTGGAAGCGCCCCTGCACCTCGAACATGCCGTGCGCGAGCACGCCCCCGGCGCCGGCGTTATGCTCATTGACTGCATTACCCTGTGGATATCCAACCTGCTGCTCGGCCCCGGCGCAGAGGCCGTGGAGCCAGCGGTCGCCGGCCTGTGCCACGCCGTGAGCCAGGCGCCGTGCCACATCGTCATTGTGTCCAACGAAGTGGGCGGCGGCATCGTGCCGGACAACGCCCTGGCGCGCGAATTCCGCGACCTTGCGGGCATGGCAAACCAGCGCCTCGCCGCAGCCTGCTCCCACGCCTATCTCATGGCCGCGGGCCTGGCGCTGCCCCTCAAACGCAACGGCCTGCCCCTTTGCCCCTTGCATGAATAACACCTTCTCGCAAGCATGCCTCTCCAGTTTCCGGGCCGGCGCGGCATAGGCTGCCGGATTTATTTTGACACCGGCGCGGAATCTGTGCCTGCTCATGATAACTTTAATAAGGTATTGGAACCACGATTGTTCTTTCGTTGTTAAAGATTCCGTATGATAAATTCTGACCGGGAGACCAGGACGGACCATGACCGGCAAAGACGCAACAGAAAAACACCGGATACTTGCCTGGAGCGCGAGCGCATCCACGCGGTTCCTGTTGAGCATTTCCGTGGATCCAGCCCGGTATGCGCTGGAGTTTGCGGACCGGCCCGAGGACATGCTGAACGCGGCCAGGGGCAACACGCATGAGGTGTTCGTGATTGACGCCGCGCGCGAGGCGTCGGACACGCCCGGCGGCGAGTGCTTTCGCGAAGTGGCGGCGCTGGCCCTGCGGCACATGATCCGCGTGGTGGCCATCGCGGACAAGGCGCCCGAGGAGGATCACATGAAAATGGCGGACTTCGGGCCGCTCGCGGTGATTCCGTTCAACTTTCCCCGCTCGCGCCTCAACCGCGCAATTCAGGCCACTCTTGACATGCAGGCCAAATGGCAACCCGCGCGCGACACGGGCAGCCGCGTCAAGGCCGACCCCAAATTCTACAAGGTCCAACGCTTCACGGAGTAGGAGATTTCTCCATGTCCAAGCAGCGCGAAAAAATCGAGGTGTTCGAGGGCCAGGTTCTGGAAACCGCGCTTCTGTCGGACGACGGCGGCACGGTGCTGTGCAAGGCCGGAACCATCATGACCCCGGATTTGATACGCCGCCTTTCCAACTGGGTGGTGCGCGTCGAACCCGGCAAAAAGAAACAGGACGAGGATGAGACGGTCCCGGCGGCCAGGATGAACCGCGACGAAATTCTGCGCCGCCTCGAGTTCGAGGAAATTGTGTCCCGAAAGACCCGCGAGCGCGCCGAGTCTTCACAGGGCGAGTTCTTCGACAAGGTGCGCGCCGGCCAGGGCGGGCTATCTCTGGACGCCATTGAGGACGCCGTGGCCGCCATGGTCGAGGAAACTCCGGACGACCCGGATGTGCCCGTGAAGCTCTTCGAGATGAAACAGCATTCCTCGTACATGTACCAGCATTGCATGGAGTGCGGCGTCATGGGATCCTTCATCGCCACAAATCTCAAGTATCCGCACAAGGATGTCATGGGGTTCGCCATGGCGCTAATGCTGCACGATGTGGGCATCCTCACCGTGCCCGATTCGGTGCTGACTAAAAAGACCGCTCTCACTGCCGAGGAATGGGCGCTGGTGCGGGGGCATTCGGAGCGCGGGTTCGAGGCTCTCAAGAAAGTGCCGGGCATGGACCCGCTGGCGCTCATGACCGCCATGGGGCACCATGTTTACGCGGACGGGTCCGGGTATCCCGAGTCCGTGGATTTCAACGACCTGCCGCCCCTCGTTCATCTGGCCGTGGTCATCAACGATTTCGAAACCCTGACCGCGCAGCACGGCCCGTTCCGGCAGGCCGCGAATCTGCACGATGGCGTCTCCATCCTCCTGCGCCACCGCCACCGCTATCATCCCACAGCCATCGAGCAGTTTGTGCGCGTGATCGGGTTCTATCCCATCTCCACTTTTGTGGAGTTGAACACGGGCGAAACCGGCGTGGTAGTGCGCAACAACCCGGACAACCTGTTTCTGCCCGAGATTAAAATGGTGCTCGACCCCGAGGGGGCGGAGTTCAAGAAGGAAATCATCGTAAACCTATTCGAAGACGCCGAGCGGCGCATCACGGCCGTTCGCAGCGATTTGTAAGTTCAGCCCAGGGATGCAGGCATGAAAAAAGAGTTTTTGAAAAAACAGCAGGAATCGGTGTTTCAAATTGATACGGAAACACCGCCGCGACGCGCGCGCAATTTCCGCGTGGAAGTCATCGTCACAAAAAACGACATGATCGCGGCTGTGGTTGTGCGCACGGAAAACACGGAACAATGCTCCGTGTCGGAATTTGACATCTTAAGCCGCCTGTACGCCTCGGGCGTGCGCGTGGGCATTGATTACGACCTCATTGCCAACATCATTTCCGGCAGACGGTACAACGAGGAAATTCCCATCGCCTTGGGCGTGACGCCGGTGAGAGGCGGAGATGCGCGCATCGAGCCGCGCGTTCATCTCGAAGAATTCACCACGGCCGAGCTGCTGCGCCAATTTCCGGGGCAGGTCATCCGCAGGGGCGTGCCCGTGGATCTTGATGAAGTGATTGCGGAAAAGATACCAGCGGAGCCCGGCCGCGCCGGGTACACGGTGCGCGGGCGCATGCTCAAACCCGAGCCTGGGTCAGATGTTCCCTTCGAGTTGGGCGACGGCGTCCGCCTGTCCGAAGACGGGCTGCGCCTTGTCGCGGCCATGCCCGGCATGGCGGGCGTGGAAAAAGGGAGAATAGCGGTCAAGGACGCGGAATACGAAGCGTGGAAATATGATGTAAAATTGCGCAAAGGCAACATGGAGGCCGTACTGACAATTCAGCCCGGATTGACGGCGCAGCCCGAGCACAACGAGGACTGGTTCCGGGACCTGGTGGAGGAACACGGCCTGAAATTCGGTGTGGAGCGGGATTCGTGGCGCATGATACCGCCGCGGCTGCGCAGCGCCGAGGTGCGGGTCATCGCGCGCGGCGAG
>JAGUYV010000243.1 GCA_020061125.1 bacterium
CGTGGCCGGCGGGTTCGCGGCCAACCGCCTGTTCGGCGACAGGCTCAAGCGCGACGAACTGCTGCAGCTCTGCACCGAAGCCGAGGCTGCGGTCAGCGGCGGGTTCTTCGCGGACAACACGGCCGCGGCCCTGTTCGGCGGCGGCACCATCACCCGCAGCAACGAGCCGCTCGATGTGATTTCCATGGGCGGCCTGCCCGGCGTCACTCTGGTCATGGTCACCCCCGACATGGCTCTGCCCACGGCCAAAGCCAGGAAAGCCCTG
Source organism: bacterium (assembly GCA_020061125.1). Taxonomy (GTDB): domain Bacteria; phylum UBP15; class UBA6099; order UBA6099; family DSWB01; genus DSWB01. The sequence goes on from JAGUYV010000243.1 coordinate 266, forward strand.
CCCAAAAAAGTGGACCTTCACAAATTCGTGAGCAACATGGGAAACACCGCGGCCATCGTGGCCGCGTTCGCCAAAAAGGACGCGGATCTGTTCTGCCGCTCGATCAACGACATCGTGGTGGAGCCGGCGCGCGCGCGGCTCATCCCCGGTTTTTACGATGTCAAGGCCGCGGCTCTGGACGCAGGCGCCCTGGGCTGCTCCATCAGCGGCGCAGGCCCGACCGTGTTCGCGGCCATTCCGGCCAAAGGGCCGGCCGACAAAGTCGGCCAGGCCATGAAAAAGGCGTTTCTCAAGAACGGCCTCAAGTCCACGGTGCAGCTATGCAGCGTGGACCGCAGAGGCGCGCGCGAGGTGTGACATGGAACTGCGCCCGCCCATCAGCCCATTCATCAAGGAGCCAGGCATGGAACTCAAGGGAAAACTCGACCTCAAGCAGCTCAAGAAACTTATCGAGGAAGGACTTGTGGACACGGTCATCATGGCCGGCGTGGACCTGCAGGGCCGCCTCTACGGAAAGCGGCTTGTCGCCAAAACTTTCCTCACCCACTTCCAGGGCGGCATCGCCACCTGCGCCTGCAATTTCGGCTGGGACATGGATCTCGTTCTGATCCCGGGCATGAAATTCACGGGCTGGCACACGGGCTACGGCGACATGCACGCCAAGCCGGATTACAACACCCTGCGCGCCTATCCCTGGATGGAAAAAACCGTGATTGTGCTCTGCGACACCTGCACCGAGGAAGGCGATCTCATTGACATCGCCCCGCGCACCATTCTCCGCCGCCAGGTCGAAAAAGCCGAGAAAATGGGCTTCATTCCCTACATGGCATCGGAACTCGAATTTCACCTTTACAAGGAAAACTTCGATGCGGCCCGCGCGCGGGACTACCGGGACCTCGAACCCCTGTTCCGCAATTACGGCGATTATTCCATCTTCCGCACTTCCATGGACGAATGGATCCTGCGGATCTTCCGCAACGGCTTGAGCGACGCGGGCATAGATGTCGAGAGCGTGAAGGGCGAATGGGGCTTCGGGCAGCTCGAACTGGGCGTAGTGTACCAGGATGCGCTGACCATGGCCGACTGGCACGCGCTCGTGAAGCAGGGCGTCAAGGAAATGGCCGCGCTCAACGGCCTGGTGGCCACCTTCATGGCCAAGCCCTCGACCAATGACTCCGGCTCGGGCCTGCACATCCACATGAGCCTGTGGGACAAAAAGACGCGCAAGTCCATGTACTGGGACAAGAACAAGGACTACAACATGAGCGACACCATGCGCCACAGCCTGGGCGGCATGATGCAGCTCGCGCGCGACTTCCAGGTCTTTTACGCGCCCTACATCAATTCCTACAAGCGCTATTCCTACCAGTCGTTCGCACCCTACAACATCGCCTGGGGCGGAGACAACCGCACGGTCACATTCCGCGTGTGCGGCAGCCATAACGCCTGCCGCATCGAAAACCGAATTCCCGGCGCGGACGCCAATCCCTATCTGGCCCTGGGCGCGTGCCTGGGTTCCGCGCTCTACGGTGTGCAGAACAAGCTCGAACCCGTGGGCGAGTACTGCGCCGCGGACGCTTACGAACTCAAGGACGCCCCCCTGTTCGCCCGCAACCTGCCCGACGCGCTGCGCAATTTCGACAACAGCGAAATCGCGCGCGAAATCCTGGGCGACGATGTCGTGGACCATTATGTCAAACTCATGGCCTGGGAATGCGAGCGCTACTTCACGGATGTCACCGACTGGGAGCGCAAGAAATACTTTGAAATGGCGTGAGCGCGGCGCACCGTCCGGCCCGCTCATGATGACGGCATGACACGCCCGGCCGCCCGGCGGCCGCATCAACAGCAACGGAGACAACAGGAAATGGCAAACCGCTTGAAAGGCAAAGTCGCGCTCATCACGGGCGCGGGCATGGGGCAGGGCAGGGCCGCGGCCCTGCTGTTCGCAAAGGAAGGCGCCCGAATCGTCGTGGGCGACATCAACGCGGACGCGGGCAACGAAACCGTGGCGCTCATCAAACAGCAGACAAAAAGCGACGCCGTGTTTTCAAAATGCGATGTCAGCAAAGAACTGGACTGCCGCAGGCTCGTCAAAGCCGGCCTCAACGGGTTCGGCAAGCTCGACATCCTGTACAACAACGCCGGCGTGCTCTGGAAGAGCATTGACAAGTCCGTGATCGAAAACACCGAGGAAAACTGGGACAAGGTCATTGGCATCAACCTCAAGGGGCCGAACTTCATCTGCAAGCACGGCATCCCTGCGCTGCTCAAGAACGGGGGCGGGTCCATCATCAACATCGGCTCCATCTCGGCCCTGGCCGGCTCAACCATTCCACAGGACGCCTACAACTGCGCCAAGGGCGCGCTCATCATCCTCACCAAGTCCATCGCCATCCAGTTCGCCAAACAGGGAATACGCTGCAACATCATCCACCCCGGAATGATTGACACCCCCATGCAGCATGTGTACATGAAGAACCCGCAGTGGACCAAGGCGGTCGAGGACGACATCCCCATGGGCCGCTTCGGCAAACCCGAGGAAATCGCCCGCGTGGCCCTGTTCCTGGCCTCGGACGAATCCTCGTACATGACCGGCGCCGAACTCATCGTGGACGGCGGCTTCTGCGCCAAATAGCCGCGCGTTCGCCCCGGCTGATCAACTCGCTTGAAAGGAATTCTTTTGCCGTGTTCAAGAACCCTGATGAAATGCTGAAATACATCCGCGACAACAAGGTCGAGTTCGTGGATTTGAAAGTCATAGACCTTCCCGGCCGGTGGCGGCACATGACCTTCACCGCCGCTCACCTCGACGAGAAGATCTTCGAGAAAGGCTACGGGTTGAGCCTCTCGCCGTATCCCGGATTCCGAGTCATCAACAACAGCGACATGACTGCGCGCCCGGACCCTTGCACGGCGTTCGTGAACCCGTTCTTCGAGCGCAAAACCCTGACGGCCATCTCGGACACCTACTACACCGACGGCACGCCCTACGAGCGCAACCCGCGCGCCATCGTGCGCCGCGCCGAGGAGCGCATCAAGGCCGTCACGGGACTGGACGCCCGTTCCCTGTGGCTGCCCGAGATGGAGTTCTACATCCTCAAGGCCGCGCGCTACGGCAGCGCCGTGAACAAGGGCTACTTCGAGCTGTTCAGCGACACGGCGTCCTGGAACGACCTCGACCCGGACTTCCCCGAGCACAAGGTCAAGATGCCTGACACGGGCGTGGGGCAGATAGACGCGCCCCGCGATGTGCACGCCAATCTGCGCTCACTCATGGTCAGCCGCATCGAGGATGCGGGCTATTCCGTGAAGTATCACCACCACGAACTGGGCGGCGCGGGCCAGTGCGAAATCGAAACCTATTTCGACACCATGCTGCGCGCGGCCGACTCCGTGATGGTCATGAAATACATGATCCACAGCACCGCGCGCGAACAGGGCCTGTGCGCCACTTTCATGCCCAAGCCCATGAACGGCGCGCCCGGCAGCGGTCTGCACTTCCACCAGTATCTGGAGAAGGACGGCAAGTCCCTGTTCTACGGAGGCCCGGACCAGTACGCCTGCCTCAACGACATGGCGCGGCAGTATCTGGGCGGTCTGCTCAAGCACTCGCCCGCGCTCATGGGCCTGTGCTGCCCCACGCTCAACTCGTACCGCCGCTTCGGCGTGGGCCTGGCCGCGCCCATGAACCTGTTCTTCGGCGACAGCAACCGCAGTTCGGCCCTGCGCATTCCCGGTTACTCCAAGAACGAAACGGAACACCGCGTGGAATACCGACTGCCCGACGCCACCTGCAACCCGTATCTGGCCATGGCCGCGCAGCTCATGGCCGGACTGCACGGCATCGAGTCCGCCGTCAACCCCACGGCCGAGGGCTTCGGTCCCTTCGATTTCAACAACTACACCTTGAGCGCCGAAGAGCGCGCTAAGATCAAGTCAGGCCCCACTTCCCTGGAGAGCGCCCTGGCCGCGCTGCGCGAGGATAACGCGTTCCTCACCGCGGGCGATGTGTTCCCTGCGGATCTGGTTCCCACATGGATCGATCTCAAGATGCAGGAGATGGACGAGCAGCGCCGCCGCCCGCATCCCTACGAGTTCGAGCTGTATTTTGATTTCTGATTTCATCACCCCCGCGCGCCGCGCGCCACGGAGGCTCATGTCATGGCCGAACTCAAAGCAGTGAACGGAAAAATCCTGCTCGTCAATCTCACCTCGGACGAGATCACCGTAGACGAGCCGGACGCCGCGTTCTACCGCAAATATCTGGGCGGCGGCGCCGTGGGCGCGTACTACATCCTCAAGACCATGCCGGCCAAGGCCGACCCGCTCGGGCCGGACAATGTGATCACCTTCTGCCCCGGCATCCTCACCGGGGGCGCGTTCTCGGGCGCGAGCCGGTTCTCGGTCAACGCCAAGTCGCCCCTTACCGGGTGCATCGGCGATTCACAGTGCGGCGGCAATTTCGGCCCCGCGCTCAAATGGGCCGGGTTCGACGCCGTGGTGGTCACGGGCAAGGCGCCCGCCCCGGTTTACCTGTGGATACACGACGGCGAAGCGGAGATCCGCGACGCCTCGGCCGTGTGGGGCAAGTTCACCGGGGACACGCGCAAGGCCATCGCCGCGGAGCTGGGAGACGACAAGATCCGCATGGCGTGCATCGGCCCAGCGGGCGAGCGCATGGTGAGCTTCGCCAATGTGAGCGGAGACGGCAGCGACTACGCGGGCCGCACGGGCATGGGCGCGGTCATGGGTTCCAAAAACCTCAAGGCCGTGGTGGCCAAGGGAGACAAGAAACCAGAGTATGCGGATCCGGACACCGTGAAGGAAATCGCGCGCCGCGGTGCGGAGAATTTCAAAACCTCGGGCTTTCCGCAGATGCTCAAGGAATTCGGCACCTCCGCGGGCACGGAGTTCTTGAGCGGACTCGGGTGCTTCCCCACGCGCAACTGCTCACGCGGCTCCTTCGAACAGGTCAAGGGCCTGTCCGGGGAAACCATGAAGAAGACTATCGGCCACGGCAGCCAGGCGTGCTTTGGGTGCGTGGTGCGGTGCCGCCAGATCGCAAGCGCGAGCGAACCTTACGAGATCGATCCCGAGTACGGCGCGCCCGAATACGAAACCATCGGCATGCTGGGCGGCAACCTGGAGATTGGCGATATCGCGGCTGTGGCGCGCGCCAATATGCTGTGCAACGCCTACGGCATGGACACCATCAACACGGGCGCGGCCATCGCGTGGCTCATCGAGTGCCAAGAGAACGGCCTCGCGCCCGCGGCAAAGACAAAGGGCCTCGATTTGCGGTTCGGCAACCCGGATGTGATGCTTCAGCTCGTGGAAATGATCGGTGAGCGGCGCGGCATCGGCGATCTGCTCGCCAGGGGCCTCGAGGCGTGCGTGGCAGCGTTTGGCTCGCGCACCGCGGAATTCGCCGTGCATGTCAAGAACAACGCCATTCCCGCGCATTTGCCCCAGGTGAAGAAATCCCAGGCCCTGGCGTATGCGGTGAACCCGTTCGGCGCGGACCACATGTCCACGGAGCATGACGGCATCATCATGAAGATTGGCGCGGCCGCGCGCGGCCTGGGGCTGGACGCGGAGCGCGGCATCGCGGACCTGGACCGCGAAAAAGTCCGCATGGTGGTGTATACGCAGTATTATTACAGCCTGCTGGACGCCTTGAGTCTGTGCATGTTCTGCTGGGGGCCGGGCGCGCTATTCAGCTACGACGACCTGGTGCAGATAATCAACGCGGCCACGGGCTGGGACATGACCTTCTGGGAGCTGATGAAAGCGGGCGAAAGGCGCGTGAACATGATGCGCGCGTTCAATGCGCGTGAAGGCATAGACTCGCAGTACGACCGCCTGCCCGAGCGCGTGTTCAAACCCATGCCCGGCCCGGGCGCGGGCCAGGGCGCACATGTGCCCCGCGAGGCGTTCCAGGAGGCTGTTATCACCTATTACCGCATGATGAATTGGGACGATTACACCGGCACCCCGGGGCAGGAAAAGCTGTGCGAGCTTGGCCTGGACTGGATTTCCGCAGTGTAAAAAACAGAAAACAGGGTATAATTCAGATCAAATGGATTTTACGCTGGTGCGCGATACAACTTCTGGAATGTACGATGTGCTGCGGCGCGCGGCCCGTGCCGTGGGCCTGGAACTGACCATGGAGGCGCACGCTTACCTCAACCAGGACGACGACGAGGATCAGATCCTGGACTTCTACTCCGACAAAATCGCCGAATACGGATCGGAAAAGCTCTATTACGAAGCGCTGGGCGCCAAGAATTACGACGATCTCGAAGAGAAGATGGCCACGGCCCTGAACGCGATCTATTTCCGCCGCCTGCAGCTTGAGAAGCTGCGCAAGTCCACATCGTTTCTGCGCGAGCGGGGCCGCGCCGGGCGCACCATCCTGGAGACCGTGATCACGCGCGCGGCCTATGAAGCGCTGGAGGCGCGCACCGGCGAGTTCGCCGTGCCCACCCGCGGCCTCAATGTCGCTTTCATGATCTTCCTTTTTCTCGCCTACTACGCATCCACGCAGAAAAACGCCATGGCTGTTTTCCTGTTTCTGACCGTCGCCGTGTTCACCGTTGCGCTGCGCGTGGCGCTGTATCTTGTCGAGCGGCGCGAATACCAGAAAACCCTGTCCGGCAGCGCCCGCCTCACGGGCGCGGAATCGGCCCGGCTGCGCCAGGCCGTGGCCGGCATGCTCGGCCGCTTCTATCCCGGCTTCGAATGGTGACAGGTTCCTCCGGCTCGATTTTTTCCATGAAACAATCAATAACCTCCCAATAAAACGAGCATGTTTTTGCTGCCGGTGGCTCTGTTCAGGGAATGATTTTCACGGATATGGTTCCCATGAATCTACCGACGGTGAATGTGACTTCTTCGTTGCCCGTTGTCGAGCCTGCCTGGAAGAACCCGTTTGTGTTGATGGTTCCAAGGCCGTTTTTGACTTTTGCGGATTCGGCGCTGATGTCGAAGATGGCCCCTGTCGTGAAGTGGGCTTGGATTTCAAATGTGCGAGAACTGTTGCGCTTGATTTCTGAAGTGTGGGGGAACACTTTGATGTTCGAGATGTCTTTGATGCCCACGCGCACGGGCACGGACTCCGTGTCCATGCCGCCATAGGGGTCGCGCACGGTCAGCGTGAGCGTGGCCCAGTACGCGTCCCGCGGCGCGGTCCAGTTGGTGGATGCGGATGTTGTGGCGGAAAACGGGCTATGGCCGCCGCCGCTCCACTCGTAAGTGAGGGGATCGCCGTCCGGATCCGAAGCGGTTGCCGACAGGGTTACTGCTTCGTAGAAAGAGACATCCACTGACGACGAGGTAAGCGACGATATCACGGGGCTGGCGTTGAGCCGTTTGTTGAGCGCGAATTCGCTTGTGTTGCCGTTTGTGTCTGTGACCGTTGCGGTGACATAGCGGCCGCCGGTAATGGTTAAATTCGTGAACGACCATGCGCCGGCCGCGGTTGTGGTTGCGGTGGCGACGAATGCGTAGGCTTCGCCCGCCAGGGTGGCGTCCTGGCCCACGGAGGATGCGGTGTCGTCCACGCGGAACAGCTCCACGGTGCAGCCCGCGCACGCGGGCGCCGTGGTTCCAGAGATATCGTATGCGCCCGCGCCCAGAGCCGTGATCGTGACGATGGACGGCGCGGCGCGCGACGCGTTGCCCCCGGATTCCAGCGCAATGCCCTTGCCCGCGTTGTCGAATGTCACATTCCTTGAAACCGTGTTGCCGGTTGTGCCGCTGTCTTTAATCAGCACACCGTGCGAGTCGTTGAACACAATCCGGTTTGGCTGGCCCGTGAAGGCGCCGCCCACGGCGTTGTTTTTGGCCGAGGTCTCGATTTTTACCCCCGTGCCGTTTTGCAGGTTCGACACCTTGTCCCCGTTTTTGTCGCTGCCGATGTAATTGCCGTATATTTTGTTTGCGTCCGAGCCTGCGCCCTGGATGAGGATGCCAATGGAGTTGCCCGAGACGAGGTTGCGGCGAGAGGAATCCGTTCCGCCCACAGTGTTCAGATTCGATCCGCTGGAAATGACCACGCCCACGAAGTTGGCCACTTTTCCGGTTCCGAGCGGATTCGTGCCGATGTAGTTTCCGATCACCATGTTGTTGGATGTGGTCGTGTGAAGGTTGACGCCCACGGTGTTGCCGGACACCACATTCCGGTCCGCAGCGGTTGTGCCGCCGATGGTGTTGGCGTACGCGCTGCTGGTGATCAGGATGCCCGTGCGGTTGCCCAGGCCGGCGGCGCCTGAAGAGTTCGTGCCGATGTAATTGCCCGCGATCAGGTTGTTTGTTGCGGTCGAGCCGGAGATGCCTATGCCGTGCCCGGCGGTCATGTCCCCGCATTTGACGATGGTCAGGCCCCGGATTTCATTGTTGCTGGAAAGAATCGAGAAGCAATACCAAGGATTGCCGCCGCCGCTCACCGTGACCTGGCCGCCGGAAGTGTTCCTGATGGTCGTGGCGTTGTCCGTGAGCGTGGGCAGGCCGCTGGCCAGGGTGATGGTCTTGCCGGACATGGATGTGTGGAAGGTGATATCCGACGGCGCGTTGTCCGCGTTGGCTTCGGCCATGCACTGGCGCAGTGTGGCGTAGCCCGCGTCCGCATTGGATGACACGACAAAGCCTGGGCACTCGGTACGAGGCAATTTCTTGTTGGCCGCGAACTCCGTGGTGTTGCCGCCGCTGTCCGTGATCGTGGCCGAGATGTAATTTGCGTTTGCGGATGGGGTGAGGCCGGTGGCGCTCCACGCGCCCGCGGCGTCTGTGGTGACAGTGGCGAGCAGGTCGTAGCCCTCGCCCGAGCCGGCCGGGTCCGCGGACACGCCCGCCCCCGTGTCGTCGGCCTGGAAGATCTCCACGGTGCATGCGCCGCATGTGCTCGCGCCCGTGGCGTCGTAAGCCGAACCGTTCTTGATTACCGTGTCTATGGACAGGCTGTAGTCGTGTCCGGTCACGATGCCCTTGCCGCCGTTTTCATAGATGCTGTTGGCGCGGATGGTGAGGCCCGCGGGCGAACCGGTGACCTCGACGCCCGCGCCACCATTGTTCGCAATCACATTGGCGTCCCCGGCCGCGCCCCCGATGGTTGTTGCGGTGACCGTGGCGGTGAAGGTGATGCCGGTCTGCAGGTTCCCTGCCGGGGTCATGTCCTGCTTCACGCCGATGAGGTTGTTGCGGATTGACATGCCGGATGTGCTGATGGCGTAAATGCCGCTCTTTTCGTTTGCGGAAATGATGTTCCGCTCGGTTGCCGCGCCGCCCACCACGGCGTTGTAGCCTTCGTAAATGGCGATGCCGTATTCGGTGTTGGAACGCGTCTGCAGGCCGTCTCTGGAAAGCCCGATGATGTTGCCGCGGATCACCGTGTCCGGGGCCGTGGACAGGTTCACGGCCGTGCCGTAGTTGCCGGATATCACATTGCCATAATCCTGTGTCCCGCCCACGACCGTGCCGCGCGCGCCCGAGAAGATCTGCACGCCGCCGTTGTTGGGCAGGGCGGGTGATCCGATCAATCCCAGGCCGATGATGTTGCCCTGCACCGCGTTGTTGTCCGCGCCCGGGCCGGTGATGCGAACCGCGTATCCCGGCGTGTTGCCGGAGATGATGTTGCCTTGGCTCGCGGACGCGGATCCGCCGATGGTGTTTGCGTGCGCGCCGCCGGTGATCAGGATGCCGCCGGTCCCGTTTTTGAGCGCCGCCATGCCCGTGGACTTGACGCCGATCTTGTTGTTTTGAACGAGTGTTCCGGTTGTGTCGGTCCCGTCAATGGTGACGCCGGTTTTGCTGTTGCCCGCGATCACGCTGTTGATGATTTTGTTGTTTGCCCCGGCCACATAAATGCCGGAGCTGTTGCCGATGGCCGTGGAGTCAATGAAATTCGTGCCCACGCGGCAGGAGTCAATGGTCACGCCATCAGCCTGGATGTCTATGGCGTGCCGCCCGTCCCTGCGGTATTGAACCACGGCCAGGCCCTTGAGAGACGAATTGTCCGCGGCGATTTCAAAGCCGCTGCACAGGGCGCAGTCCGATCCGTCCACAATGATGTTCCGGCCCGAGGCGTCAATGATCACCGGGCCGCCGTAGTCTTCAAACGGGATCGGGTTCACGGGTTTGATGACGGCGTTGCTGATGGAGAACGAAATAGTTTGCGTGCCCGCGGATTCGTTGGCGGCCATGACGCAGTCGTACAGGCTGCCGTCGCCGTCCGCGGCGCTCGTGGTTACGGTCCAGCCGGGGCATTTGTATGAAGTGCCCGGCTCGAACGCCAGGAGCGCAGAGCTGGCGTCGTTCGAGGTGCCGAACACCAGCAGATTTCCCGAGACCGCAGGGGAGGACACAATGTTTGCGCCCGCGTCGTAACGCCACACCTCGCGGCCGTTGTCGTTGGGGTCCAGGGCGTACAGCACGCCCCGGTTCACGGACCATGCGCCATCCGTTACATACACATAATCATTGAAGACCACGGGACTGGAGAACGCCAGGCTGTTGTCCAGGCTGGTCTGCCAGCGCAGGGCGCCGGTCTGGATGTCGTATGCGGCAAGGGTGCCGTCGCCTGTGCCGAGTATATACATCCCGTTGTATAGGGCGCCGTTGGAGTCCACGAACGCATTGGGGTTGTACGCGCTCCACACAATGGCGCCCGTGTATTTGTTGAGGCAGTAGGCGCGGTCGTCGTCCCATGTGGAAGTGCATACATAGTCACCGCTGACCGTGACGCCGCTTCCCGCGATCTGGCAGGTTGCGGTTGTCAGCTCCCTGGACCAATACAACTCGCCGGTGAAAGCATCCAGAGCGTAAACCGTGCAGTTGTTCGATGTCGCGTAAACCACGCCGTTGACCACGGCCGCGGGCGAATCGCCGAAAGAATAGGTTGACCCGAATCCCGGCGAGTAAGACCATTTCACGGCTTTTGTGGAGGGGTTCAGGGCGTAGAAGGTTCCGGTTTCAGAGCCGAAATACAGGGTGTCGTTGGCGATGACCGGGGACGAGCCGCGGATTCTTCCTCCTGTATCGAAGATCCAGTTGAGCGTGCCGGAGAGGCGGTTCAGGGAATACATTTTCCCGGATTCCGCGGCGAAGAACACAGAGTTGTTCCACACGGCCGGGGCGTTGTCCCTGAAGCTGTCGCCGCCGGTGTCGTATTGCCAGGCCAGGGAGCCGTCGGCTTTGTTCACGGCGTACGCCCGGCCGCTGTTTTCGCCCACATAGATGTGCGTTTCAAAAATCGCGGGCGAGGTGTAGATGTTGGAAGAGAAATCCGTGGTTTTGGACCATTTAAGCGTCAGGGGCCATTTGAATGTTTGCGCGCTTTGTCCCGAGTTGGCGGTGTTGCATGAAAACATGGGCCAATCCTCGCCGCAGGGTTGCGGAAGGGCGATTGTCTGAACGGTGAGGGTTCCCGCGGCCGAGCCGGATTTGCCGAGAAGGTCCGAGGCGGTCACGGGAATGTTTTTGTCTCCGGCGGCGACGCTCTCGGGTACGGAGAACCTGTCGCTGCCATACACGCCGTCTCCGGCCGCGCCGTCCGCGTGCGCCCCGTCGTCGTACAGGGGCAGCGCGACCGGGCCGCCCGCGTCCGTGAGATTCACCGTCACGGCGCTTATGTAGCTCATGCCGTTCGCATAGGTCACGGTCGCGGTCACGCGGGTTTTCTGCATGCCGTTGGCTATGACCGTGTCCGGGGTGAATTGCACATCGGAAATCACGGGCGCGATGCACAGGTCGTACCAGGGTCCGAATTCCGAGGTGTTGCCGTTGGTGTCGTGCCCGAGTGTGGATATGGCCATGCACTCGGAAAAGCAGATGCCGGAGTAAGTGAATGTGGCGGCGGCCACGGCCGAGGAGGACATGCCGTGGTATTCGTACCCCTCGCCGTTGCCGCTCGGGTCGGGCTGCGCGGCCGCCGAGGGCTTGCTTGCGTAGTAAATGTGCGCGTAAGTGTTGGGGGCCTTGGTTCCGGAGATGTTGTAGCAGTTGCCGCCCGCGCTGGTGATCTGGGTGATCACCGGGAAATCCGTGTAATCGTTGGGGCCGGGCGGGGTTGAGCTGTTGGGCGTGACGCCGTCGTTGTTCAGGTCCACGGCCAGCCCCTGGTTCTGATAGAAACTGTTTTTGAAAAACTTATTGCGCACGGACCCGCTGTCGCGCGCCTCAATGCCGTTGCGCTTGTTGTGCGCGATGTCGTTGGCGCCGTCCAGGTTGTGGTCCTTGGCGCCGATCCGGTTGTTGCTGGCGCTGCCGATGATGAGAATGCCGCCCGCAGTGTTGCCCGCGGCGTTGCCGTTTTTGTCAACTCCGATTTTGTTGTACTGGATGAGATTGTTCTGCGCGTCCGCGCCGTTGAGGATGACCCCGTAGGTGGAGCTGTTGGCGATGATGTTTCCCGAGCCGTTGTCCAGGTGGTCCACGCCCACATAGGTGTATGGGACGCTCTTCAAATACACGCCTGCGTTTTTGTTCCCTGCCGGGGTCGCGCCATCCGCTCCCACGCCGATGTAGTTGTTGAGAATGATATTGACCGTTGACGCCGCTCCCTCGACATGAACGCCGCTGCCTCCGTTGCCCGAGAGCACATTGCGGAACCCATTGTTGTGGTTGCCGACCAGCGTGGATTTGGCGCTGTTGATGATCCGCACCCCATCTTTTTTGTTGGCGAGAATGGTGTTGCCGGAGTTGTCCACCCCGATATAGTTGCCGTATATTTTCGTATTGTCACCGTCGCTGATGAAGATGCCGTAGCCGTTGTTGCCGCTGATCAGGTTGCCCATGGACACGCCCGTGTCGCCGCCGATGACAGTGTCGTCCGAGCCGTCGCCTTCGATGTAAATGCCCGAGCCGTAGTTTTCCAGCAGGCTTATGCCATCGGATTTTGCGCCGATGATGGATTTGACGATGGTGGTGTTTTTTGCGCCGTTGATGTAGATGCCGTGGCCCGCGGCCGCGTGGTAATTGCCCGAGATCACGGACTTGGCGCCCGTTTCGCTGGTGATGATGTTTCTTGCCGCCTGGTTTTCGATTATCACGCCGTTGGCGTTGTCGTAGCCCGTTTTGTCCAGGTAATCCGTGCCGATGCGGCAGCCGATGATCTGGTTGTCCGTGGACGCGATGCCCGTGATGCGGATGCCCGAGGCGCCGAATGGTGCCCCGGCGTCCGAGCGGAAGCGGATAATGGAGATGTCTTTGATGGTGTTGTTCGCGGACTGGATCCGGATGCCGTCCGAGGGAGAGAGGAAATGGCCGGAGATCACGATTTTGCGGCCGCTGCCGTCAATGGTGACGCCGGCCGGGTCCGTGAGCGGAGGTAGGGCTGTCAGCAAGTCTATGCGCGCGTCGGTGATGCCGAACTGGATGGTGTCCGCGCCGCCGTTGGTGTTGGCGTAGGAGATGCACCAGCGCAGGGAATTGATGCCCGAATCGCCATTGTGCGTGACCATGCACACACCCGCCGCGCCCATGCCCGAGCCGCCGCCGGTTCCGGTTCCGCC
>JAGUYV010000404.1 GCA_020061125.1 bacterium
CCGAACTCGAAAACCGCACCCTGCGCGAGTCCACCCTAAGCTCGGCCTCGCGCGACATCGCGCACAGGCTCCACGCGCCCGTGGCCGGAGTGCTCCAGTCCCTGCAGCAGCTCGGCGGCAACCTCTTCTCCGAGGAGTCGCGCGGCATCTGGCAGGACGCCATGCGCGGCGGCATGAATCTGAACCAGTCCGTGAACATGATGCTGCTCTATGCCAATGAGCAACCCCTGCAAACCACGGTCTGCGATATGAACGGCATTGTGCAAGACACCCTGGACGCGCTCAAACAATACAGGATGCTGCCGCCGGGGCTGAACATATCGTTCCAGCCCTCCGGTGAGTCCCCCGCGTGCCAGGCCGATCCCGAGCAGATGAAGATGGTGTTGTGGAATCTGGCGTTGAACGCTGCCCAGGCCGTTGAGAACCAGCCAGCCCCCGAGGTGCGCATCAAGGTGTTCCGCCACAATGCGCAGGGCCGGGACATGATGGTCGTGGATGTAAGGGACTCCGGACCGGAATTCGACATCAAAGACGCGGATTCGTTCTTCGAGCCGTTCTTCGGGCGGCGCGAGGGCGGGGTGGGCCTGGGGCTGACCTTGAGCAAGCGCGCCATCGAGCGCCACGGCGGCCGCATCGGCATCGAGCGCAAGGCCGGTCACACGCATGTGAGCTTCGCATTCCCGGTCTCGGGCGGAGCGGAATCCCCCCGCCCCGCGGCCTCGAGCCGCGCCATGAACTGACCGCCGCCTCATTGATCTTGCGGCGCGCGCTCTTATTCTGTTCCAAGAACCCGTGAGCGGATGCGGCGCCCGTCCGTTCCCGCACAAGTGACAAAAGGATACCCCCATGCCCGACATCATCATTAAAAACGGAACCATCGTGGACGGAACCGGAGCGCCCGCGTTCCAGGCGGACCTGGCCGTTTCCGGCGACCGCATCGAGGCCATAGGCGCTCTGAACGGCGCGCAGGCGCCCAAAGTCATTAACGCATCCGGCCAGGTCGTCTGCCCCGGCATTATTGATGTGCATTCACACGCGGACATGTCCATCTACCGTGAGGATCACGACGATCTGCTGGAGCCGCTTGTGCGCCAGGGCATCACCACCTTCATCGGCGGCAACTGCGGCATGAGCCTCGCCCCCATCGGGAACAGGCATCCCGATCTCATCCAGCAGTACCTCGAAGCGTTCACCGCGTTCGACTTCAGCAAAGTTGTGCAGTGGAAATCAACGGCCGAATTTCTCGACACGCTGGAAAGCCGCGGCGTGATCATGAACTGCGCCATGCTGTGCCCGCATGGGCTGCTGCGCATAGACGCCCAGGGCTTCGAGGGCCGCCCGGCCAGAGACGATGAAATCGCCGCCATGAGCCGCGCCCTGGACGAATCCATGGAGCAGGGCTGCATCGGCCTATCCACCGGACTTCAATATTTCCCGGGGCTGAAAAGCGAAACCCGCGAACTCGTGGAACTGGGCCGCGTGCTCAAGAAATACGACGGCGTGTTCGCCAGCCACATCCGCAGCTATTCCAACACAATGCCCCTGGCCGTGGACGAAGTCGTGGAAGTGGCCCGCGCCAACGATATCAACGCGCAGATCTCGCACATCTTTTTCGTCCCGGATTTCGGGTTTGTGGCGCCGGTTCTGCGCAAGCTCGTCATCTGGCTCGCTGCGTTGAGCAAGCGCTGGACTCCGCCCATCCCGCTCGACATTGACATCGCCAAACAGCTCAAGAAGCTTGATGACCTGCGCGCGCAGGGAACCAATGTGCTCATGGATGTGATGCCCACCACAACCGGCTTCACGCACCTGCTCGCGTTCTTCCCGCCCTGGGCGCTCCAGGGCAGCCTCGACGATGTAAAGACCCGCCTCGCCGATCCCGAAACACGCAAGCGCATCCTGCACAGCATCACCAAAGGCAAAATGATCTGGCCGCACCTCGAAGACGACGCCTGGACCCTCAATCTGTTCAAGGTCATGGGCTGGACCTGTTGCCGCATTATGTCCGTTGTCTCCGAAAAGAACAAGCATCTCGAAGGCCGGTCCCTGGTGGAGATCGCGCGCGAGCGAGGCGTGCATCCTCTGGACGCGGCCTGCGACCTGCTGCTCGAAGAAGACTGCAAGGTTCTGGTGTTCGAATCCATGGCCGAACCCGAGGACGGGTTCACCGAGCGCTCCACATTCGCGCCCGTCAAGCACCCCGAGACCCCTATCACCACGGACACCATTCTCATGGGATTCGGCAAGCCCAGTTACCTGTTCTACGCCACCTATCCGAAATTTTTCGGGCGCTATGTGCGCGAGAAAAAGATGCTGGACATGGAAACCGCGGTGCGCAAGGTCACGGGCCTGCCCGCCAAACATTTCCACCTCAAGGACCGGGGCGAACTCAAGGCCGGCAATTTCGCGGACATTCTGGTGTTCGACCCCGAGACCATCGCGCCGCGCGCCACCTTCACCCAGCCCATTGCGTTCCCGCAGGGCATCGGACATGTGTTCATCAACGGCGCGCATGTGGTGGAAGGCGATACCATGCACAAGCAGGAGCGGTGCGGCCGCGTGCTGCGCAGGGCGTAGGCCGTTCCGTGTTGCGCGACATGACTTCCCGGATGGAAAACCTTCCGCAAAGAATCGGCGTGGCCATGAGCGGCGGCGTGGACAGCTCCACAGCCGCGTGGATGATGCGCGAGCGCGGCTGCGAAGTGGCCGGGTTCACCATGGCTCACACGGGCACGGAAGCGGACGGCAGGAATGCCAACGCCGCGCGTGCGGTATGCGAACATCTTGGCATTCCCCACCATGTTATTGATTTGCGCCACGCGTTCCGCGCGTGCGTGGAGGATTATTTCTGCGACGCCTATTTCCGCGGCCTCACACCCAATCCTTGCGTTGTCTGCAACAGAACCGTCAAATTCGGCCTGTTCCTGGACAGCATTCTTTCCAAGGGATACGACGCCATGGCCACGGGGCACTATGCGCGGATCCAGAACCGGGGCGGCGCATTGTTTTTGACCCGCGCCGCGGATTTCACCAAGGACCAGACTTATTTTCTGTACCGGCTCACCCATGACATGCTCAAACGCATCGTGTTTCCGAACGGGGAATTCACGAAAGTGCGCATCCGTGAGCTTGCCGCTGCTGCGGGCCTGCCCGCGCAGAGCGCGCCCGAGAGTCAGGAGGCCTGCTTCGTGCCAAAGGACTACGGCGCATTCGTGGCCGCGCACATGCCGGAGCGCGTGAAACAGGGCAAAATCGTGGATGAGCAGGGCAAGCTGCTCGGATGGCACGAAGGCATTCATCTCTACACCGTGGGACAGCGCCGGGGCCTGGGCGTAGCCGCGCCCGAACCGCTCTATGTGCTGCGCCTGAACGCCGAGGAAAACCAGGTCGTGGCCGCTCCGGATCACAGGCTGTTCCGCAGCAGCCTCATCACACAGGACAATGTGTTCGCGGCCGGTCCGCCCGTGCAGCCGTTGCGCGCCACGGTGAAAATCCGCTACAATGCCGCCCCGGTTCCCGCGCTGATTGAGCCGCGCGCGGACGATGAGTTCGAGGTTTTGTTCGACGCGCCCCAGCGCGCCGTGACCCCGGGCCAGTCCGCGGTGTTTTACGATGGGGACACATTGCTCGGCGGAGGGATTATCCAGTAGCACAGCAGGGTGTTGAAAAAAACCGGCGGCCATAAGAACCAGGGACATGCACGCGTATAAACACTGCGTTCCCAGTCCCTGTTTACTGCGTTTGCTCCGCTCAACGAACCTAAGAACTTTTCAACAGTCCCATGGTCCAATCTTCTTTCCTATAAAAACCAAAAGCCCCCGGAACCGCAGGATCCAGGGGCTGATTGGCAATTCATGCGCATGCCGCGCCGTCACGGCTCCGTGGCGCGCGTACGGCATTCGGGCACGCCCGCCATTTTCAGAATGGACATCATGGGGCACCAGTTGGTGAACGCTGACTGGAACAGGTTCAACCCCACGAATGCGGTGAACAGGTACCAGTACGGGCTGACGAACCAGCCAAGCCCCACGGACAGCAGGATGAAGAATCCCGCGATGAGCCTCAAGTATCTGTCTACTGTCATGTGAACCATCTCCTTTCGTTAATCAAACACGCGCCGCCGCCTGCGGGTTGCCTGAATCACGAATCATTTTCAGTCGCCGCCCCGGAATCGTGCTCCGCGGCGAGCGCCTGCGCGTCGCTTGCCATGTGAACCTTGCGCCGCGCCATGTAATACAGGATTGGCACGAGCATGCGGGAGAGCAGGGTGGATGCGACCTCACC
This sequence comes from bacterium, assembly GCA_020061125.1. Classification (GTDB taxonomy): domain Bacteria; phylum UBP15; class UBA6099; order UBA6099; family DSWB01; genus DSWB01. Next base: position 4,285 of record JAGUYV010000404.1, read on the forward strand.
GGCCATGAGCGCGATGGCCAGACCCTGGAAAATGGGGTCGAGCAGAATTACCGACGCGCCCACGACCACGGCCGCGGCCGTGAGCAGCATGGGGCGGAACCGCACCGCGCCCGCGTCAATCACGGCCCGGTCGAACGGCATGCCCTGCTTCACGCGCAGCTCGATGAAGTCCACGAGAATGATTGAGTTGCGCACGATGATGCCCGCGCCCGCGATAAAGCCGATCATCGAAGTGGCCGTGAAGTACGCGCCCATGGCCCAGTGCGCGGGCAGGATGCCGATCAGCGTCACGGGAATCGGCGCCATGATCACCAGCGGCGTGACAAAGTCCTGGAACCACGCCACCACTAGGATGTAGATCAGAATCAGCACGAAAGCGAAGGCCAGGCCCAGGTCGCGGAACACTTCGTAGGTGATGTGCCACTCGCCGTCCCATTTCATGGCGAATCTGTCCGAGGCCGCGGGCAGGGCGGCTGTGTGCTGCTTGAGCGTGTATCCCTCGGGCAGTTTCATGGCGTCAATTTTTTTCTTCATGGCCAGGATGGCGTACACCGGGCTTTCGGCCTCGCCGCCCACATCCGCGGTCACATACACCACGGGCATGAGGTTCTTGTGGTAGATGCTCTTGTCAATGACGGACTTCTTCTCGGCGACCACTTCGCGCAGGGGCACCAGAGCGCCGGTGGCCGAGATCAGTTTGACATTCTTGATGGATTCCAGATCCGAGCGCTTGGACAGGGGGAAGCGCAGGTTCACGAGCACATCCTCTTCTTCCTCGGGGTCGTGCAGGATGCCTGCGTCAACGCCGGCCAGGGCCATGCGCAGCGTGCGCGCGGCCTGTTCCACGGACACGCCGTTGAGCGCGGCTTTCTCCGAATCCACCTCGAGCGTGTATTTCGTCTGTTCGTCCTCGATGTATGTGTCCACATCCACCACGCCGTCCGTGGATTCGAACACGCCCTGAATTTTCCGGGCTATCTCGATCTGCCTGTCGTAGTCCGGCCCGTACACTTCGGCCACCAGGGTCTGGAGCACGGGCGGGCCGGGCGGCACCTCCGAGATTTTTACATTTGCGCCGTAGGGCCTTGCGATTTCATGGACCCTGTCGCGCACGGATTTGGCGATCGCATGGCTCTGTCGTTTGCGATGATGTTTGGGCGTGAGGTTGACCTGGATGTCGGCCACATTCGCACCCGAGCGCAGGAAGTAGTGGCGCACCAGGCCGTTGAAATTGAACGGGCTGGCCGTGCCCGAGTACAACTGGATGTTTTCGACCTCGGGCACGGTGCGCAGATAATCACCGATGCGCCGGGTCACGGTCTCGGTTTGTTCGAGGGTGGAGCCTTCGGGCATGTCAATGATCACCTGGAACTCGCTCTTGTTGTCGAACGGGAGCATCTTGACCTTGACCATGCGCACGCCCACCATGGCGCAGGATCCGAGCAGCAGCACGCCCACGAACAGGATGAAAGCCCACCTGCGCCGCGCGTTGTGGATCATGGGGTCCATGAACCGGCGGTAGAAGCGCGTGAACCAGTCGTCCGGGGACTCGTCTTCGCCGTGCCCGTGTGCGCCGGGTTTGAGCAGGCGCACGCTGGCCCAGGGCGAAATGATGAACGCGATCAGAAGCGAGAACAGCATGGCCGCGGTCGCCCCAACGGGGATGGGCCGCATGTACGGCCCCATCAGGCCGCGCACGAACGCCATGGGAAGAATCGCCGCGATGACCGTGAATGTGGCCAGAATCGTGGGGTTGCCCACTTCTGCCACGGCCTCCACCGCCACCTGGAACCGGGGCCGGCCGTGGTTCTCGGGCAGCGCGAAATGCCGCACGATGTTCTCCAGAATCACAATGGCGTCGTCCACCAGAATGCCGATGCAGAAGATCAGCGCGAACAGGGTGATGCGGTTGAGGGTGAATCCCAAAATATAGAAGGTGAACAGGGTGAGCGCCAGAGTCACAGGCACGGCGATGCCCACCACAAGCCCGCCTCTGAACCCCAGGAACAGCACAATCAAAATGAACACGGACACTGTGGCCAACGCCATGTGGAACAGCAATTCGTTGGATTTTTCCTTGGCGGTTTCGCCGTAGTTGCGGGTCACGGACACATTTATGCCCGGCGGCACCACGCCGCCTTTAAGCCCTTCCACCTTGTGCAGAATCTTGTCCGAAAGCACGGAAGCGTTTGTGCCCTTGCGCTTGGCCACGGAGATTGTCACCGCCGGGTAGATGGCGCTGTTGGAGTCTTTGGCGCTCTCGCCGTGGGCCGCGGCCGCGCCGTTTGCGAACGACACATAATTCGTTGTTTCTTCCGGCCCGTCTTTTATAGCGGCCACATTGCGCAGATACACGGGGCCGCCCTGCGGGGACACGCCCACCACCACATTCTCCACATCGCGAATGGTGGTGAAGAACTTGCCCGCTTCCACGGCGTTGAGCGCATTGCCCTCGGCGAAATCACCCGACGGCAGCGCCTGGTTCGCGGCCTCGAGCACGGGCATGACCATGGCTGGCGCCAGGCGATGCGCGGCCAGACGGTCCGGGTCCAGCAGCACGCGGATCTGCCGCCGCTCCCCGCCGATGATGCGGATTTCCGCAACATCCGGGATGTTCTTGATCTGCCAGCTCACCTTGGACGCCACGCGGCGCAGATCGAAACTGTCGTATCCGCCGCCCCAGAAGGTGAGCGCCAGAATCGGCACATCGTCAATGGTGCGCAGCTTGATGAGCGGCTTGGAAACCGTGGGTGGAATCCTGTCGAAGTTCGAGTACATTTTGGTGTACACCTTGACTGCGGCGTCTTCCTCGCCGTGGCCCACCTTGAAGCGCACGATGGCCATCATGCCGCTTGCGCTCGATGTGGTGTACACATATTCCACGCCCGGAATTTCCCACAGCAGTTTCTCCATGGGCTTGGTCACGCGCTCTTCCACTTCCCTGGCGCTGGCGCCGGGCATCTGCACGAAGATGTCCACCATGGGCACCTTGATTTGCGGCTCTTCCTCGCGCGGCGTCATGAGCACGGCGAACAGGCCCAGCAGCAGCGACGCCAGCACAATGAGCGGGGTCAGCTTGGAGTCAATGAACGCGTGGGCGATGCCGCCGGCCATGTCCTGCTTGTGTAAATTGTTGTTCTGCTCCATGTCAGCGCTCCTTGACTTTGCGTCCATCGGACAGGCCAGCCGCTTTCCCGGTCACGATTTTCTCGCCGGGGGTCAGGCCGGAATACACTTCCACCTGGGCGCGGCCCTCGGCCTCGCCGGTGCGCACCACGCGGAACCGCGCGCGGCTTTGCGAATCCAGCACAAACACACCCTGCAGCGCGCCTTTCGCAACCAGCGCCGAAGACGGAATCAGAATTTTCTCGGTTTCTCCGGACACGAACCTGGCCCTGCCGAACATGCCCGAAAGCAGTCCCGGCTCACGGGGCAGGCCTACCTTAACTATGAACGACCGGCTGGCCGCATCGCCCGAGGGGGCGATTTCCACGACCACGCCCTCCAGGGTTTTGCCTCCCAGGGCGTCAATTGCCACTTCGGCGGTCTCTCCCGGGCTGATGTTGCCGATTCGCGACTCATCCACCGCAGCTTCGAGGCGCAGGTCCGTATCCTCTTCAATGACCAGCAGGGGCATGCCCGGCGCGGCCATCTGGCCCTCTTCGGCGATCTTCTGCGCCACCACGCCAGCATACGGGGCCGTTATCACCGCATACCCGCGCATGACCCTGGCCTGGTCCGCCTGGGCCTGGGCCTGCGCCATCTGCGCCGTGACCTGGCCGCGCTTGGCCTTCATGGCCTTGACCTGTTTTTCCGCAGCCTGCAGACCGGCCAGCGCCTTGTCGCGCTGCGCCTTGACTTGATCAAACTCCTGCCGGGACACGGATTTTTCATCGTACAACTGCCTGAACCGGTCATAGGTTTTCGAGGCGAGATCCGCGTCGGCTCGCGCCGCGGCCATGCCGGCTTCTGTGGCGGCGATGCCGGCATCCACCTCGGACAACCCGCTCATGGCCTGCGCCTGCCCGGCCTGGGCCTGTCGTACCTGCGCGTCAATGTCCCGCGCCTCAATAATCACAAGCTCCTGTCCAGCGGCGACCCTGTCGCCCTGTTGCACGGCCACGGACAGGACCGGCCCCATGACCTTGGCGGACAGCGTGCTGCGGCGTCCTGCGCGCACCGTGCCCACGGCCTCGTACATGTCGGGCATGGGCTGGCGCGCAACGGTCATGACCCCGGCCTCGATCGCGGGCCGGGTGTCCTCATGCTCCGCGGTGGACGGGTGATCCTTTTTGCAGGACAATCCCGCGGCGGCTATCACTGCGGCGGCGAAAACGACGGCTAATATCTTTCTCATGGCGCAACCCCCTCGGTTGATTCTTTATGGCGAAAATGCTGTTCGCTCATTGGCTTCCCGCGGCCAGGCGCAGTTTTTCGAGGCCAACGGAATACTCGTACAGGGCGTGCAGGTGGCGCATGTGCGCCTGCGTGCGCGCGGCCTCCGAGGCCAGAACCTGCACATTGATGGCCAGGCCGTTGTTGTACCGGTTGTTCACGATGCGGAACGATTCCTCGGCGTGCTCCACGGCTTGGGCCGCCACCTCGAGCTTGCGGGCCGCGGTTTCCAGCTCGAAGAACGCCTGGCGCACTTCCAGTTCGATGCCCTGCTTCATGTGTTCGCGCTGCCAGCGCAGTTCCTCGGCCGCGGAGCGCGCCGCGGCTTCTCGCGCACGGGTGCGGCCCCCGTTGTACACATCCCATTTCACGCCCACGGCCACGAAATAGCTGTCCCCGTCCGAGCCGAAAATATCTTCCCCGTCCCAGTCCAGGCTGCCCTGCACGAACGCCATGGGTCTGCGGTCCGCGCGTTCCACGGCCACCATTTTCTCCCGCGCCGCGATCCCCTCGGACACGGCCTTGAGATCCGGCCGGTTCTCCAGAGCCGCGGCAATTTGCTGTTCAAGATTGATTTCATATGTTTTGCCGTCGAACGCGTCCGGGTCCACAGAGAAATCCCGGTTCTGGTCCGCGCCCATGGCCATGAGCAGGGCGGAGCGTGCCAGCGCTAGATCGTTGACCGCGCTCAACTGCATTTCCTCGATTTCCGCCAGGCGCACCTGCGCGCTCAATTTGTCGGATTCCACAACCATGCCGGTTTTGAACATGTCTTCTGTGACGCGCACATGCTCGCGGGCGGTCTCCAGGGCTTTACTGGTTACCTCAATGCGTTTCTGCGCGAGGATGATGCCGTAGTATGAGGAAATGACCTGGAACCGCACCTGCTGGTGCGCGCGCGCGGTTTGCAGGCCTGCGGCGTCCCGGCCGCGGCGCGCTGCGTCCAG
>JAGUYV010000112.1 GCA_020061125.1 bacterium
CGCCGAGGCGTTTTTCTTCACGCGCAGGGCCGCGGTTCCCTCGTGGTACGCCAGTTCGCCTTTGCGCGTGTGGATTACGGGCGCGTCCGCGCTCTCGACCCAGATGCCGCGCGCGCCGTGCAGGTCGAACAGGTCTTCGATAGGCGCATCGTCGCGAGGCACGAAGGGCACGCCGATGCGCGAGGCGCGTTCCATGGCGCGTCGCGTTGCGCCCCGGCCCTTGCGCGGCGTGGTGATCAGAAATGGTGCGGTGTGGTCCATGCGTGTGCGGTCTATGCGCGGTTCGGGGAGTCCTCGATCCCGTGTTCCGCAAGCCCCCGGCGGAGGCGCTCCCAGGTCTCTTCGATATGTTCGCTGATCACCCGGGTGTCGCTCAACACGGGCAGAATGTTGGAATCTCCAACCCAGCGGGGAATGATGTGCAGATGCAGGTGCTCCTCGATGCCCGCGCCTGCGGCCTTGCCGATGTTGTACCCGATGTTAAACCCCTGGCAATTCATCACCGAGCGCAGCACGGGCAGCATGAGCTGCGCCGCGGCCATCACATCTGCGTTGGTTTCCGCGTCCAGCTCCGTGATGCAATGCGCGTGCTGATAGGGGCAAACCATCAGGTGCCCGGCGTTGTATGGGTACAGGTTCATGCACACATAGCACTTGTCCCTTTTCAGCAACACAAGCTCTTTGCGCAGATCTGCCGAACGGGGCTTGGCGCAGAAAATGCACTCGCCGTTTTCGTCCCTCTTGTCGCCGAGAATGTATTGAATGCGCCAGGGCGCCCAGATGCGGTCCATGCGAGTTCCTCCCCCGCGGTTTTCAAGGCCATTATAACGCGCAACTGGACGCGGCGCGCGCTTTTCGGGACAATATGGAAAACCGTACACCGGGAGGCGCTCCATGAAATCATATCGCACGGAACTGGCGTTCAATGTGCCGTCGCGCCGCGGGTTCGTGAACATCACGCGAGATGTTCAGGCTGCGGTGGACGAGTCCGGAATCCGCGAGGGCCTGTGCCTGGTGAACGCCATGCACATCACGGCCTCGGTCTTCATCAACGACGATGAGCCGGGCCTGCACCAGGATTACGAAAAGTGGCTCGAAACCCTGGCCCCGCACGAGCCTGTGTCGCAGTATCTGCACAACCGCACGGGCGAGGACAACGGGGACGCGCACCTCAAGCGCCAGATCATGGGCCGCGAAGTGGTGGTGGCCGTGACCGGCGGCAAACTCGATTTCGGAACCTGGGAGCGAATCTTCTACGGCGAATTCGACGGCCGCCGCCGCAAGCGCGTGCTCGTCAAGATCATCGGGGAATAGCCGTAGCGGAATCTCGAATGCCGTGCCGCGCCCGGGCAGCTCGCCTTGGGTCCCCCGTAGAATAGGGGGAACTAAAAACAAACCCTGAAGTATGCGGATGTCTTTCGCCTTGACGGAAATCTTAAGGAAGCGCGGAGAATAAAGGCAGGAAGGATAAGAATGGGGCAACTTGGGCTGTTGAAAAACTCAATAAGCTGCACCAATGGCGCGAACGCAGTAAAAAATACGAACTGGGATCGCGATGTTTTTCCGCGTGACTATACCTTTTTCGGCCACCAGGTCCTTAAACAACCCCGAGCTTATTCATTGACGCATTAGGAAATTGCATGATAAGCGAACTGTCTTTGTATTGTGTTGCGCCACATTATCATGCGCATGAGTGAATGAGCCAATCCAGTTGAGAGCAGAGCGGCCGCCGCGTTTTCCAGAATCTTGAAATCACAGGTTGACTCGAAAAGTTCTGGTTCCTATAATAATTACCGCCATTGCGGGATCGTCTAATGGCAGGACAGCTGACTCTGGATCAGCCGGTCTAGGTTCGAGTCCTAGTCCCGCAGGTGCGAGGCCCCTTCGTCTAGTGGCCCAGGACGTCGGATTCTCAGTCCGAAAACAGGGGTTCGAGTCCCCTAGGGGCTATGGCCTCGCGAAATCGCCGCTCCGGAACCGCCGGGCGGCGATTTTTCTTTTGTGCGCGGGATTCCTTTTCGCGCCCTTTACTTGATCGGATCTTTCATATAAAATGGATCAACTTGAGCGCCGCATGCGCGGCCACAGCATGCCTTTTTGATGACTTCGAGTGCAAAGGATACCGTGATGAGCAAGTGGAAGCGGCAATGGATACTCCTTCCGGCGCTCGTGTGCCTGCTGGCCGCGGCCGCGCGCGCCCAGTATGTGCCCGTGGGCCGCGTGTCCGAGATTTCCGGCGACACCGTGCAGCTCAAGGGCGGCGCGGATGTGGGCTTCTCCGAGGGCGATGTGCTGGTGGTGCAGCGCGAGGGCGTGAAGGTGGCGCTCATCCGCCTCACCCGCGTGAACGCCACCGGGTCCGAGGCCATGATCGTGAACTCGGATTTCGGTTACTCCATCCAGCGCGGCGACGAGGCGGCCCACGAACTGCTGCGCACGGGCCGCAGCCGCACGGTGTCCGTGTACACCGCCGACGAGTACTGGGAATATCCCGCGGATTATGTGCCGAATTTCGTGGAGCTGTTTCAGGAGAAAATGCCGCCCCTGCCGCGCTCGGACCTGGATTATGAAATCGAGCGCCAGAAGCGCGTGCTCGAACAGCAGCCGCGCAGCCGCGAGGCCATGGTGCGGCTGGCCGACGCCTATTTCCGCAAAGACTGGTTCGAACTGGCCATCTACTGGTACCAGCGCGGCATCCAGGAGCAGCCGCGCGCCCAGGATGTGGACAAGCTCATGTACCAGATCGTGCGAGCCTACGGCGCCCTGGGCCGGCCCGACAAGCAGAAGCTCTACATGGATTATCTGCGCGTGAACCACCCCACCAGCGTGTTCACCACTTTCGACACCCAGCTCGACATCATCGAACCCACGGTGCAGCTTCTGCCCGAATGGCAGCGCCACCCGCCGCGCCGCGTTCACATGAACCGCGAGGGCCTGCGCGTGCTGCACAAGGACGGCATGAGCCTCATGGGCGAGACCGTGCCCGGCCCGATCCATGGCATGCCCGGCAAACTCGAAATGCCCGAAAAGCAGTCCGTGAGCGACGCCATCAAACAGGAAACGCCCAAAAAGGAAGACACGAAAAAGGAAGAACCCAAGAAGGAAGATAAAAAAGAGAAGAAGCCAAAAGATTCGGAAAAGAAGTCCAAGGACACGGAAAAGAAATCCGAGGCAGCGGACAAGGCCGAATGCTTTGCAATGATTGTGGGCATTTCCGGCAAGGGTGAAATGCTGCTCGCGTCCCAGGGCGCAAAGGATTGGGCGCCCGCGGAGCTGAACGCCTGCCTGCAAAAGGGCGACAAGGTGCGCACACTGGAAGAGAGCGGCATGCAGGTGGACTATGGCGAAGGCGGCGAGACCGCATCCGTGAAGCTGAACGCGGGCACCGCCGTCACCATCGGCAAGTAGCAGGCGTTACCCCGGCGAATGCCGGACAAAAAAGAACTTACCGGACAAACACATGACAAAAAAATTTCTGGCCACGGTTTTTGCTTCCATACTGCTTTTTGCGATGTCCGCGATTGTGATGGCGCAGGATGATGCGGACGCGGCGCCGGACACGGCCGCGGATGCGGATCTGCAAGCGCTCACCCTGGACGCGGGCGAAGTGTCCGTGGTCGTGGCCAAGATGGACGACAAGTTCAAGGTCGGCACGCCGTCCGGCGTGGTGGCGGTGCGCGGCACAAAATTCGTGGTGGGCGTGGCAGACGACGGCAAGGGCACGGTGCATGTGCTCGAAGGCAAGGTGTCCTTCTTGAACGAAGCCGGCGAAGTGCTCCTGGAAGTCGGCAAAATGATCGAATTCGCAAAGGGCATTATCCCCGAGCTTCAGGACTTCGACCTCGGCAAATATCAGGAAATTCTCAACCTCTGGGAAGGCGGCATCACCAAGGGCGAGATTCGCGACTTCATCAAGGGCAAGGTCAAAGAAAAAGTCAAGGAAGAAGTCAAGAACAAGCTCAAGCCCTTCTGATTTTCCGGCATTTTATTTTGAAATAGCGGCGGTGCTTTTGCGTTCTCTGGAACGGGAAGCCGTGCATTTATGCGTGAGGGATAAGGTGTTCGGCGGTGGGGGATATGCGGCAGGATGGGCAGGATGAAAACACAGGATAATGCAAAAAATCCACATTGACAATCAGCATATTAAAAATCCGGGCGCGGCGGCCGCGCCAGGAAAATGTGAATTGGTTGCATTTTTTCAGGAGATGGCGCGCGCCATGCGCTGCGGATAGTGACGCATACGGTGATTTCTCCTGTTGAAATCACCGTCCGGCCTGTTTTCTCCGAATGGCGTGCACGCCGTGAGCCGCGCGCTTGCCGGAACCCTGTCAGGACTGCTCCAGCTCGAATTCCTTGTGCAGGGCTTTGACGGCTTTTGCGGCGAGTTTGCGCTCGATGAGGCAGGAGACCTTGATTTCCGAGGTGCTGATCATCTGGATGTTCACGCCCGCGTCGCCCAGGCAGCGGAACATGCGGGCCGCGGTGCCGGGGTGGCTGAACATGCCCGCGCCCACAATGCTGACCTTGGCCGTATTGTTGTCCGTAACCACGCCTTTGAAGTTCAGCGTCTTCTTGAGCTTCTTGACGGCGTCCACGGTTTTGTCCAGGTCGCTTTCATCCACGGTGAAGGTGATGTCGTTGGTCTGGCCGCGGTTGATGTTCTGGATGATCATGTCCACATTGATGGCGGCGTCCCCGAGCGCGGAGAAGATGGTTGCGGCCACGCCGGGCTTGTCCGGCACGGCCATGAGGGTGACTTTGGCGGCGTCTTTGTCGCACGCCACTCCGCTGACGATTCTGATATTTTCCAAGTCCTTGACCTCCTTCACGAGTGTGCCGGGTTTCATGTTGAAGCTGGAGCGCACATGCAGGGTCACGCCGTATTCCTTGGCCACCTGCACCGAGCGCGGGTGCAGCACTTTGGCGCCCAGGCTGGCCAGCTCGAGCATTTCGTCGTAGCTGATTTCATCGAGTTTCTGCGCCTCGGGCACCATGCGCGGGTCGCAGGTGTACACGCCGTCCACATCGGTGAGAATGGCGCACCAGTCGGCCTTGAGCGCCGCGGCCAGCGCCACGGCCGTGGTGTCCGAGCCGCCGCGCCCCAGGGTCGTGATCTGATTCTCTTTGTCAACCCCCTGGAACCCGGCCACGATCACGATGTTGCCCTCTTTGAGATACTTGCGCAGAGACCGCGTGTTGATGTTGGTGATGGTGGCCTTGGCGTGCGTGGAATCGGTCTGGATGCCCGCCTGCGCGCCGGTGAGGGCAATGGACTTGTAGCCCATGGCGTGCAGAGCCATGGAGAGAAGGGCGATGGACACCTGCTCGCCGGTGCTCAAGAGCATATCGTAGTCCCGTTCCGCTGGCAGGGGATTGAGTTTGTGGGCCAGGTCCAGCAGCTTGTCCGTTGTGTGTCCCATGGCCGAGACCACGACCACGAGGTCGTCGCCGCGGTCCTTGAGCATGGCCAGGCGTTTGGCCACGCGTTTGATGCGCGCCACGGTGCCCACGGATGTGCCGCCGTATTTTTGTACGATGAGCGCCACTGTTGCAACCTCACTTTCGGAAAACTTCGTCCCTTATGAAAAGGTCCATGAGTTCGTGTCCATTATTGACAACCAGACCGGTGTCCGCGGCCGTGCGTTCGCTGAAGGCGGGCGCGCCGCCCGAGGTGTCCGCGCCCGCGCACAGAAACGGCACGGGGTCGCTGGTGTGCGTGCGGATGGCGATGGGCGTGGGGTGGTCCGGAAGAAGCAGCACGCGCCACGCGCCCAGGGTTTCAAGATAATCCAGTATGGGTTTCAATATCAGGCTGTCGAATCGCTCGATGCCGGTTTTTTTCAGTTCTGCGTCGCCCATGTGCGCGGCTTCGTCCGGGCCTTCGAGGTGAACCAAAACCAGGCCGTGCGTTTCGAGCGCGCGGATCGCGGCCTCGACTTTGCCCTGGTAATTGGTGTCCACCATGCCGGTTGCGCCGGGAACCTTGAGCACGGACATGCCGGCCACCGTGGCCAGGCCCTGCACCAGGTCCACGGCCGACACGGCCGCGCCGCGCACGCCGTATTTTTTCTCGAACGGAGTCACGGCCGGAATCGCGCCCCCGCTCCACGGCCAGATCATGTTGGCCGTGCGCTTGCCCTCGGCTTCGCGCTTTTTGTTCACAGGATGATCGGCCAGAATGCCGCGTGATTTCAGGATCAGATCGCGGATGATGTCCGCGCACGGGCCGCCCGAGGGCAGATACTGCTCCCACGGCTCGTCCATGTGATCGTGCGGCGCGTGGGTGGCGAGGCCTGCGCAGCCGCCCTTGAGCGTCATGAGGTTGCGGAAGCTGACCCCGTGGTGGAAGGTGATGTCCGGGTCGCCGAGTTCTTTCTGGATCGTGGCGATGATTTCGCCGCTCTCTTCGGTGGTGATGTGCCCGGCGCTGTAATCCACCAGGGTTTCGCCCTGCACATGGAGCAGGTTGCAGCGGAACGCGAACTCGCCCTGCCCCACGGGCACGCCCATGCTTGCGGCTTCGAGCGGGCCGCGGCCCGTGTAATACTGTTTTGGGTCGTAGCCCAGGATGGACATGATGGCCACATCGCTGCCCGGCTCCATGCCCTGGGGCACATTGTGCGTGAGACCCACGATGCCGCGGCGCGCCAGGGCGTCCATGTGCGGCGTGTGCGCGGCCTCAAGGGTCGTGCGTCCACCGAACACATCCAGCGGCTTGCCCGCCATGCCGTCCGGAATCAATACCACTCTCGCAATTTTCATAACGATAATTTTACTGCATGCGCGCGGCATTTCAAAGGAAAATGAGCAAACGGAAGCAGGGCGTGATTTTGTTGGAACCGGGCAGGAGGCTACTTGCCGGGGGATAATCTTGTGAGGGTGCGCACCACGGCGCGGGTGGCGAATTCTCTGGCGAAGCGCGCGCCGTCGCCGAGGTCCAGGGCCGGGTTGGGCAGGCCGAACAGGCCGGGCATGAGGAACAGGATGTCGCGCGTGATGGCCGGGCAGCCTTTGCGGCGCACGACTTTGGAGGCTTCAAGTTTCCCCTCCACGCGTGTGCAGTCTCCGATGAGAAACACAGGTTCGCCGGGGTGGATCACATCGCCCTTGTAGATGCCCGTGACCACGGCGCCGGACCGTGCTTTCTTCAGAACGCCGGGCGAGTGCGCGTCAATGACGCCGAGCGCGCCCTTGACCGCAGTAGCGCATCCGCCGTCGCACACCACGCCGCCGCCAGCGGCCAGGCCCTCGTAAAACCGCATGGGCGAATCCACGCGCTGCAGATCCGAAAAATCGCTCACAATACCGCGTGTGCGTTCTTGAAGTTCCTTAATTGAAATATCGCCGGTGATCTCGATGTCTTCCAGCTCCAGCGAACCGTACCCGCGCTCGTGCGCGATCACCAGGTGCTTGACCTCGTGCGGGTCGAAGCCCAGTATGTGCGCGGCCGCCACATCGCTGGACAGCGCGTGGTTGCTCATCAGCACAAGGCCCAGGTGGTGCGGCCGCGCGCACGACTCGAACCCGTGACCGATGGTGATGGCGTCCGAGAGAATCAAATCCGGGTATCCGCCTTCGAGCAGGTCCACGATCTTCTCGTGCAGCTTCTCGGTGTGCCCGATCATGCGCTCCTTGTGCGTGAGGATGCCTATGTTGAGCTTGAGGGTCTGGGTGATGGTGGTGGTGATGTGGTACTTGAGTTTGGGCATCCAGACCCTGGTGTCCGCGTGCGCCAGGCATTTGGCGGCCAGAAAATCCCGGTGCACGGTTCCCTTGGACAAGGGCACGCGCACCCAAGGCTGCTCGTTGAAATCGAGCACGGGCACGCCCGCGCGTCGGCCCATGGCGTAGTAGCCCGCGGTTTTGAAGAGCATGCGGCCGGGAATGCCCATGCCGCCTGACTCGCCGATTTCGAGCTGTTGCGCGCCCGCGTCCCGGAGCGCAAGCGCCCCGGCTTCCACAAAGCGAGGATCCGTGTACGCATAATGCGAGTATCGTGGATGCGCGAACACCACATTGGGTTTTATCAAAGTTTGGCCGCGCGGCGCGAATCCGAGTTCGTCCATGCCCTGGCGCATGATGGCGTACAGAGCCTGCACATCGTAGTCGTCGCAACGGCGCAGAATGACTTTGGGCGGGCGATTCATAGTAGCATGATAATGCGGCGGCGGGAAAAAGAAAAGGTGCGCGGTGCGTAAAAACCGCAGTCAGCGCGGGTTGTGCGCCATGGCATTCACAAAAAAAACCGTGTTTTTCAAAAATTGTCCCTGATTTCCGTATTGTCGTTTTTGTTTTGCGCGCAGATATTCATGTGTAGGCAAGTATATGCACGATATTTTGACAAATTAAACTGCATTTTTTCTGTCATGATGTATGCCGCCATGGCTCTTCCGGTCGTTGCCTATAGGCATTGTCCATTTTAGGTATCAACAGGAATCAAAATGTTGTGGTCAAAAAAAATATCCACAAAATGTAGTATTTCCCTCTTGACAGGGTTAGGGTTTCATTTTACAATCATTAGGCCTTTGATAAAACAGATACCCATAGGCGACACTGGGCACTTTACAGAGTTTTTTCACAAATGAGGTTTAAACTTCCCTGCGTTTTGATGATTGTATAAATGAAGAGTCCACCTGCAACGAACCACGGGCGGCTGCGGCCCACGGCAATCCGGCGTGCAATCGGCAAACACATCAGGGAGCGGAACCGGCAGTAATCACCATCGGAGGACGCCATGCCCGATAATGTCATCAACCTGATCCGCAAGCGAGACGGCCGCCTGCAGGATTTTCAAGCCAACCGCATCACCGAAGCCATTTTCAAGGCCTTCGAGGCCGTGGGCGACCCGGACCATTCCAAGGCCTCGGAAGTGTGCCGCCGCGTGGTGTCCGTGCTGTCCATTTTCTACCGCGGCGACCGCATCCCCACAGTCGAGGAAGTGCAGGACCTGGTCGAACACAAGCTCATCGAGATGGGCTTCACCGAGGCGGGCAAGGCCTATATTCTCTACCGTGACCAGCACGCCAAGATCCGCGACGCCAAGGCTCTGCTCAAGGACGCCCTCGAACTCGTGGACTCGTATGTGGAGCGCGACGACTGGCGCATCAATGAAAACAGCAACATGGACTATTCCCTCCAGGGGCTGAACAACTACATTTCGTCCTCCGTGATTTCCAAGTACTGGCTCACCAAGATCTACACGCCCGCAATCCGGCAGGCGCACGAGGACGGCCAGTTCCACATTCACGACCTGGGCCTGTTGAGCGTGTACTGCTGCGGGTGGGATTTGCAGACCCTGCTCATGAAAGGTTTTCAGGGCGCGTTCGGCAAGGTGGCGTCTTCGCCCCCGAGCCACTTCCGCAGCGCACTGGGCCAGATCGTGAACTTTTTCTACACCATGCAGGGCGAATCCGCGGGCGCGCAGGCGTTCTCCAATTTCGACACCCTCATGGCCCCGTTCATCCGCTTTGACAATCTCTCGTACGAGGATGTGAAGCAGTCCATCCAGGGGTTCATCTTCAATCTCAACATCCCCACGCGCGTGGGCTTCCAGACGCCGTTCACCAACCTCACCATGGACCTGCAGCCCAGCCCGAACCTGGCGGACGGCAATGTGATCATCGCGGGCAAGCCGCGCAAGGAAACCTACGCCGAATTCCAGCCCGAGATGGACATGATCAACCAGGCCTTCGCCGAGGTCATGATGCAGGGCGACGCCAACGGCCGCATCTTCACCTTCCCCATTCCCACCTACAACCTCACGCGCGAGTTCGACTGGGACAACCCCAAGCTCGACATTCTGTGGAAGATGACCTCGAAATTCGGCATCCCGTATTTCGCCAACTTCATCAACAGCGACATGAAGCCCGAGGACGCGCGCAGCATGTGCTGCCGCCTGCGGCTGGACAAGCGCGAACTGCTCAAGCGCGGCGGCGGCCTGTTCGGCGCCGACCCCCTCACCGGCAGCATCGGCGTGGTAACCATCAATCTGCCCCGCCTTGGATACATCTCCCAGAACCACAGCGAGTTCTTCCGCCACCTGGACCGGCTTCTGGACCTGGCCCGCGAAAGCCTGGACACCAAGCGCAAGGTGCTCGAACACTTCACGGAACAGGGCCTGTATCCCTATTCAAAGTTCTATTTGGGCGACATCCGCAAGGGCAAAGGCTCTTACTGGGCCAACCACTTCTCCACCATCGGGCTAATCGGCATGCACGAGTGCTGCCAGAATTATCTGGGTTGCGGCATCGAGACGGACAAGGGTCACGAGTTCGCGCAGCAAGTGCTCGAACACATGCGCGACCGCGTGTCCGCGTTTCAGGAACAAAACGGCGGCATGTACAACCTCGAAGCCACGCCCGGCGAAGGCACAAGTTACCGCCTCGCCCGCTTGGACCGCAAGCAGTTCCCGGACATCAAATGCTCGGGCGACACGGAACCGTACTACACCAACTCCACCCAGTTGCCCGTCGGCGCCACGGACGATCTGTTCGAGGCCCTCACCCACCAGGACGAACTCCAGGCCAAATACACAGGCGGCACCGTGCTGCACTGCTTCATCGGCGAGCGCATCGAAAACCACGAGGTCTGCAAAAAACTCGTGCGAAAAATCGCCAACACCTTCCGCCTGCCTTACTTCACGATCTCTCCCACATTCACGATATGCCCCGTTCACGGCTACATCGCGGGCGAGCACTTCGAATGCCCGCACCCGGACCACTCCGGTTCGCACGACCCGGACACCGGAAAATCAGACATGGAAAGGGATGAAAGAGTTGGATAACAAATGCACAGCCAGAACTGAAGTGTACTCCCGCATCGTGGGCTACTTCCGCCCGGTGCAGCAGTGGAACATCGGCAAGAAACAGGAATACTTCTGCCGCAAGCCGTTCGCCGTGGATCCCGCGGACGACAACATTCTGGAGTTCCCGGTGACAGCCAATGCGCCAGACCCCGTGTCCCATCAAGGGCTTTCAAGGCACATCGCTCATTGACTACCCCGGGCGCATCGCGTCCATCCTGTTCACCGGCGGCTGCAATTTCAGGTGCCGGTTCTGCTATAACCGGTCCCTGCTCACGGTCTCGGCTCTGCCCGACCTGGATACGGACATGGCGCTGGCCGCGCTGAAAACGCGGCGCAGGTTCATCGAAGGCGTGGTTGTCACCGGCGGCGAGCCGACCCTGCATCCGGGCCTCATTGATCTGCTTTGCGACATCCGCCGCATCGGCCTTGATGTCAAGCTCGACACCAACGGCACCCACCCTGAAATTCTCGAATGGATCATCGAGGACAAGCTGGCGGAATACATCGCCATGGACTACAAGGCGCCCCTGCGCAGCCTCGAAGATGTGGCCTGCATCCGCGGCGCGGAAAAGCGCGTGGCGGACTCCGCGCAACTTCTTATCGCCCGCGCCTCTCGCTATGAGTTCCGCACCACCGTGCACCCGCTCCTGCACTCGCGCGAAGACCTGTTCGAAATCGCCGAGGAGATAGACGGGGCGCGCGCCTGGTATTTGCAGCAATTTCACCCCGTGGATCCGCTGGACCCGGAACTGCGTGAAACCCCACCCTACGACGCGGCATTCTTTGAAGACATCGCCGCGCGGCTCAAGCCGCGCTTCCCGCGCTTCAGCGTGCGCAACCTGCGCGAAACAGGCCATGCCGCGCATGCCGCGGACCATGCCCGCAGTTCCGAATCCGCCGCACAGCCGCCCTCGCACATGAACCTCGAATCCCACTGATCCCGGCTTTTTTAACAGAGCCGCCCTGGGAAATCGCCGCATCAAAACCGCAGCGCAAGCCGCGAGAAAACATCCTGCACATCCTGCCAACACGCTTGACCCACGCGCTTGTCTCGTTCTCTCGCAAAAACGCCCATCTGATTTCCGGATTTGCTGTAAAATATACGAATCATGCCGATTGTGATTGCGGATTACCGCTGCAATCCGGATGAAAAGTAATTTCTCCGGCAGGAGGATTAAAAGGAGCGCCAATGACCGGAAGCAACCCCATGAGCATCGCCATAGACGGACCGGCCGGAGCCGGCAAAAGCACGGTGAGCAAACTTGTGGCCCTGCGCCTGGGCCTGCAATATGTGGACACCGGCGCCATGTACCGCGGCGTGGCGCTGGCCGCGCTGCGCCGGGGGGTGAGCCCCGATGACGAACCGCAACTTACCGCAATCGCGGACAATTTGGAATTTTCTTTCAAGGTGGAGCGCCCGTCGGAGAACGACCTTGTAATCCGCGTGTTCACGGACGGCGAGGAAGTCACAAAAGAAATCCGCGCGCCCGAGTGCGGCAACATGGCGTCCAAAGTGTCCTCGGTGAGCGGAGTGCGGCGCGCGCTGGTCGCGCAACAAAAGCACATGGGCGCGGCCGGGGGCGTGGTCATGGAGGGCCGCGACATCGGCAGCGTGGTTATGCCCGGAGCGCCCGTGAAAATTTTCCTCACCGCTTCCGCGGAAGAACGGGCGCGCCGCCGCACACTGGAACTCGAACAAAAGGGAACCCCGCAGTCCTTCGAACAGGTGCTGGCGGAAATCCGCGAACGCGATCACCGCGACTCCACGCGCGCGGATTCGCCCCTCAAGCCCGCGCCTGATTCCGTGACCGTAACCACGGACGGCATGTCCATCCCACAGGTTGTGGAAGAGATTGTAAGAATAGCGGAAAGCAAAATCGCGCCGTGAGCCGCGTCCGCATTTTATAAATCCAACGGCGAATTTCTCCAGCCGCAGGTCAAATAAAAAGCCGCCCCGCACGAAACGGGGCGGCGTTGTTTTTTGGGGACTATCTCAAATCCGATATTACCATTTGCCGTAGATCGGCATGCCCATGAGGGGCCAGATTACGGCGATGAACAGCGCCAGCACGGCCATGAGCATGAGACTGGCGATCACGCCGTACTTGGCGAACTCGCCGGAGGTGAACTGCTTTGAGCCGTAGGCGATGGCGTTGGGCGCGGCGCCCACGAGCAGAATGAACGGCATGCCCGCAGTGGCCAGGGATGCGAACAGGATCACATCCGGCATGACGCCGAGATATTTGGCCACCACCAGTGCCACGGGCATGGAGATGGCGATGGCCGCCACATTCATGATGAAGTTGGTCATGATCAGCACGAAGAACGCGATGCTCAATATAAAAATAAAAGGGTGTGCGTTGAGGAACATGCGCAGCCAGTTGATGGCTATCCATTCGGCCGCGCCCGTCTGCCACAGGCAGAACCCGATGCACATGGCGCCGCCGAAAAGCAGGATGATGTTCCAGGGAATATCTTCGAGGTCGTCAATGGTCAGAATGTTGAGGATGAAAAACAGAAGCGTGGATACCAGGATGACCGCGCTTTTGTCAACGGTCTTGAACGCGGGCACGAATGAGCGCGCGCCCAGAAAAGAAACGCATGCGAACACGATTATCAGCGTGGAAATTTCCTTAACTGTCATGGAGCCGAGCTGCTTGCTCAACTCGATGGCCCTGTCCCTCAATCCCGGAATGGTTTTCTTTTCGGGCTTCAGGAAGACCATGAAGAAGCCCCACAGAAGGAAGGTCATGAGAAAGCCCAGGGGGAACATGAACTTGGAGAGGCCGAAGAAAGAAATTTCCGTGCCCACCATGTCCTTGTAGAACCCAATGGCCACGGCGCCGCGGGCCGCGCCCAGCAGGGTGATGATGGACCCGGCGCCCGCCACATAGGCCATGCCCATGAACAGGGCCTTGCCGAATTTTGTGGGCTTGTCGTCTTCGCTGTACATGGAATAGATGGCCATGAACAGGGGGAACACCGTGGCGGCTACGGCCGTGTGCGCCATAATCAGAGTCAAGGAAACCGTCATGATAAAACAACCAAGTAGAATCATGCCGGAATTTTCACCAACCACGGACAGCATTTTGTACGCCATGCGCTTGGTTAGCCCGGTCTTTGTGAACACCATGCCAATAACCACGGAACCGAAGATGAACCACACGGACGCATCCATGAAATCCCGGAACACCAGGTCGGGTTTTCTGATGAGGAACAGGGCTTGCATCACGCCGATCATGATACTGGTGATGCCCAGGGGCACGACCTCGAACACCCACCAGGTGCCGGCCAGTAGGAACAGGCCTATTGCGAGCTGTCCCTCGCGCGACAGGGGAACATGCTTGCTGTTGGGATCAATGGCGTCAGGCAGGCCCGGTATGAAATAAAACAGCGCAAAAAACAACAGGCCCAGAACAAGAAAGAATGTGCGGCTCATGGCCGCTTTCTTCTCGGCCGCGGATACGGCTTTCTTTTTCGACAGCTTCGCCTCTTTTGCCTTTCCGTCAATTTGCTTTGTCATTCCTGACCTCACTGGCTGTAACCGGCGCATGCCGGGTGCTGGCCCGCTGCGGGCGCGCGGCCCGCGCGGTTCGATTAGTTTTCTTTTTGGGTGGAATATCCGGATTCACGCGCCGGATCGTTGTCCGGCATCCGGTGTTTAAATGGTTTTGGTCGGTTGTGTTTCATTCCCTGACTCGTCCCGGCCAACCATATTTTGCGCTTGCTTGTTGCAGCGCTCTCGGCTGCTCTACTCTACTTCAAGTCTTATATCGCGATTCCCATGCGCATGCAATGATTTTTTTCAAATAGATGTATGTTAATTTATACATCAGTGGCGATCTGCGGGGCAAATATACGGTTACTGCGGGATTTTGATTTCGAACGGTTACGCAGCCTCTGTGCGCCTCGAATTCCGCTTGCTTACTGCTGCAGCGCGGCCGCGATCTTTTCCATGAGTTCGTTGAATTCCACGGGCTTGGTCATGTAGTCAAAGGCGCCCTTGTTCTTGCCTTCTTCGCCGGTTTCCGCGCTGGCGTGCCCGGTGAGAAAGATCACCCGAAGGCCCGGCCGCATCTTCTTAATCTCCACAAGAGTTTCAAGCCCGTCCATGCCCGGCATCTTGAGGTCAATGATGGCCACATCGTATTCGAACTCGCGGATTTTGTCCAGCGCGTCCTCGCCCGTGAAGGTGACATCCACGCGATACCCGCCCCGGTGCCGCAGGCGCTTGGCGAGGGTCTCCACGAAATCTTTTTCATCGTCAATCAAAATGATGCTCGTGCCGTCGTTCATGCGGGAATCCGCCCCTCTGCGCGTGTGATGCGCCTAATCGCCACAAAAAGTATAAATGGACGCAGCGGGCATTTGCAAGGCGCGGGGCGGGCGTTCTGCGGTATACTATAAGCGCGGGCGCGGCCGCACGGCCGAGGCGGTTTGCGAATCGGAGAAAACCCATGAGCGGACCCGGAAGCGGAAGCACGGACATGAGGGATCTCGAGGCCCTGGCGCTCGGGTGCGCGCAATGCGGCTTGAGCAAGACCCGCACGCAGGTTGTGTTCGGCGAAGGCGCGGAGAATGCGCGGGTCATGTTCGTGGGCGAGGCGCCGGGGCAGGAGGAAGACGCGCAGGGCCGGCCGTTCGTGGGCGCTGCGGGAAAGCTGCTCACGGCTCTGCTCGGCGGCATCGGGCTGAAGCGCTCGGATGTGTACATCACCAACATCGTCAAGTGCCGCCCGCCCGGCAACCGCGACCCGCAGCCCGAGGAAATCCGCGCGTGCAACGATTACCTCGTTGCCCAGGTGGCGCTCATCAGCCCCGCGGTGATCTGCACCCTGGGCCGCTACGCCGCCATCACGCTCCTGGACCTGCCGGACTTCAAGATCACCCGCGACCACGGCCGCGCCGTGCGGTGGAAGGGTCTGCTCGCCATACCCGTGCTGCACCCGGCCGCGGCCCTGCACCAGGCCCGCTTCATGGAGCCGCTGCGCCACGATTTCGCACAGCTCGAACAGTTGCTGAAAAACAAAAACCTGTTGTGAAAGAGCCGCGCCCATGTTTTTTATCAGCATCGTAAACAGCGCGTTCTGGGTGTACGAGGCCATGATTTTCGCGCGCGTGATTCTGTCCTGGATCCCGCACGACCGCAGCGCTGCTCCCCTGGACATGCTCTACGCGGCCACGGATCCGCTCATTTCCACCTGCCGCGAAATCATGTATAGTATCTTCAGACTGATCGGCCTGGACGCGCGGCAGACGCCGCTCGATTTCTCGCCGCTGCTCGCGCTGCTGTTCCTGCACGCGTTGCGCGGCGGTGTGGTGCGCCTGCTGCTGATGTTCGCTCAATAGCGAACCTCCAGGCCACGCCGGAGGGCTTATGGACATTACGCCGATGGACATCGCGCACAAGGAGTTCGCCCGCGGCTTCCGCGGCTTCGACCAGACGCAGGTGCGCGACTTCCTCGAGGAAATCAGCGCCGCGCTCGAAAAGCTCTTGAGCGAACGCGCACAGCTCCTTCAGGAAATCGAGAATCTCAAAAGCAACCTGGAGCGCTACCACAACATCGAGGACACCCTGCAGAACACCCTGGTGCTGGCCCAGCGCACCAGCGAAGAATACATAAGCAACGCCAAGCGGCAGGCCGAGCTGATCGTGGCCGACGCGCGCCGCAAGGGCGAAACCGTACAAGAGGACTACGCGCGCGTCAAGGCCGGCAAGGAACAGTTCCTGCTGGATTTCCGCGCGCTGCTCGAAACGCATCTCAAGCGGGTCGAGGAATTGCAGCGCCAGTCCCGCGGCCTGCTTCTGGACGACGCGGGGGAAGCACATGGCCCGGCAGCCGGACAATGAACCGGCCCGCGCCAC
>JAGUYV010000295.1 GCA_020061125.1 bacterium
CGGTCAGAGCCGCGGACACTTTCGGCGCTCTGCCAGAGAGACCCCTTTTGCTTGAGAAAAACGGACACACGATCGCCGTGGACACGGGCGACCCCATGCCCGAAGGCGCGGACGCGGTCATCATGATTGAAAAAGTGGTTGCCGTGGAGCAAGGCTGGGAGATTCGCGAGGCCGCCTACCCCTGGCGCAATGTGCGCAAAGCGGGCGAGGACATGGTCAAGGGAGAAATCATCCTGCCCGCGCGCCGCGCAATCCGTCCATTTGACCAGGCCGCCCTGCTCGCCGCGGGCATTCTCGAAGTTGAGGTTGTCAAAAAGCCCAGAGTGCTGATTGTCCCCACGGGCACGGAAATCGTGCAGCCCGAACAGGCGGCCGGGGATCTCACGCCCGGCGCGATACTCGAAGTGGACGGGCAGATGCTGGCGTCCATGGCAATGGAATGCGGCGCCGCGCCCGAGATGCGCGCGCCCGTAAGCGACATCCAGAGCGATCTGCGCGCCGCGCTCGATACGGCGCTCGCCGATGATTACGACATGGTGCTGCTCATTGCCGGGTCGTCGGCCGGTTCCGAGGACTTCACCCCGCCCCTGCTCGAACAGGCCGGCTCACTGCTGGTGCACGGGGTCACGGTCATGCCCGGCAAGCCGGTGCTCATTGCCGAGGCCGGGGGCAGGCCCGTGATCGGCGTGCCCGGATATCCGGTGTCCGCGGCCGTGGCGTTCAGGGAATTCGCCAGTCCCCTGCTGCACATGATGCAGGGCGTGGAACCGCCCGCCCCGGAAACCGTGCGCGTGACCGTGGCGCGGAAAATCCCGTCAAAGATAGGACTCGAAGAACATGTGCGCGTGATCATCGGCAATGTTGGCGGAAAATATGTGGCCACGCCCATCGCGGGCGGCGCGGGCGTGATTTCCTCGCTGGTGCGCGCCGACGGCATCATCCGCATCCCACAGGAAACAGGCGGCCTGTCCGAGGGCGAAGAGATTGATGCCGAACCCCTGGCCGGGCGCGACACCCTGAACAACCGCCTGATCGTCATCGGCTCGCACGACATGTGCATAGATGTGATCGGCAGCCTGCTCAAGGAGAAAACAGGCGGCCGCGTTCAGATTTCATCCAGCAACGCGGGCAGCATGGGCGGACTTACGGCCATCAGAAAACGCGCCGCTCACTTCGCAGGATCCCACCTGCTGGACACGGAAACCGGAGAATACAATCTGTCGTACATTAAAAAATATTTATCATCCACATCCGTGAAACTCATCACGCTCGTACATCGCTGGCAGGGCTTCATGGTGGCCGCGGGCAACCCCAAAAACATTCGGGGCGTCGAGGATCTGCGCCGCCATGATGTGACTCTGGTGAACCGCCAGGCCGGGTCCGGCACCCGGATCCTGCTCGATTACGAAATGGACAAGGCGGGCATCAGCCCGGACGCCGTTGCCGGATATCTGAACGACGAATACACGCACATGAATGTGGCTATGGCCGTGGCGTCCGGCGCCGCCGATGTGGGCCTTGGCATTAACGCTGCGGCCAGGGCGCTCGGGCTGGATTTCATCCCCGTGTCACGGGAACGCTACGACCTGGTCATCCCCGAGGAATTTTTCGACGACCCGAAAATCCAGACTATGCTCGATATCATCAAAACGGACGAATTCAAGAACATCGTCGAGGGCATGGGCGGTTACGAGACCGGGGAAACCGGGCGCATTGTAATCTGACGCGCGCACCGCGCGTTTTCCGCTTCTTATTGTTCCATCCCGCGCGGCAGGAGCCGCCGTATCACCTGTGAAAGCACCGCCGCGCGCAACGCATCCATGTCCACGCGTTCTCCGGGACAGGTTTTAGAATACCCTTCCAGCCCGATGTGCTCCTGCATTTCCCCGTGGCCGAGGATGGCGGTGCGCGGATCCAGTCCGTACTTGATGCACCAGTGCGTGAGCAGATTTGTCAGCGCCGCCATCTGCTTTTCCGTCGGGTCGCGCCTGTCGAGATCTCCGATCAGACAAACCTGCAAAGCATTTTTATTTCCGAATCGCACTCCGTTCACGCGCAGGGATTCGGACACGATGCGGTCCACCCTGCCGTCCGCGCCGGAATCATAGACGCGCTTTTTCCAGGACTCTTTGGTGGGATATCCGTTGCCAATCACCGCGTGATAGCCGGGCAGATCCCAGTTTCGGTGAGGGGGCGGGCCGGTATGCCATTCCACCACAGCCGCGCCGCTGCCCCATTCGCTCACGCTGTGATGCACCACAAGATAATGAATCGCGTCTGGGTCCTCGGGTTTTTCATGCGCGGGCTTTGCGGGTGCGGGCGCGGGCCGGTTCAGCAGATTCACGGTAAAGCGAATGCCCAGGAACAGAATGAGCGCAAGGGCCGTACCGGCAATGACCGGGACAAAATTGCGCCGGATCCATTGCTGAAGATTTTCGCGATTCACGGAAGAATGTCGTCCCCTGCGGGCGCGGGCGTGCGTTGAGAGCCGGTGGCGCTTTCCGCGTTGAATTTCAGGTCCATTTCCCGCAGGATGCGCTCCTGCTCCCTGCGCACCGCGTCCGGCGCGTTGAGCGCTTCGATCCTTTTCTGCATGGCTTCCATCATGCGCATTTCCACTTCCTCGGCCATTTCCGGATCCATGCCCGTGCGTTCGGACAGATCCTCGGCGCGCTTCTCGATCAGGATTCTGTTCACGGCTTCTCGTTCCTTCTTCTGTTCGCGGAACTGCTCTTCCAGATCGTCATGCTTCTCGGGCATGAATATCACATGGTCGCCCACGGCTTCGGGTTCACGATACGGAATCACGCCCTGGCTGATGTTTTTGTAGATCTCCAGGCCCAGGGGGCTGCTTCTGTGCATCACGAAAGTGGGCGGGCTGTCTCCTCCGCAGGCGTTCTGCTCGTAGAAATCATAGCTCTGCTTGCCGCCGCGCATGATGTCAATGTCCATGGCGTGAACGGTCTCGCGGCTCTCGAACAGGATGCGCCACTTGATGAAGTATGTGGTGTGCACACAGGTAATTTTTTCCTGCTTGAGCCTCTCGATGACGCGGGGGATGGAACCGGGCCGCGTTTTTATGTTGCCTTCATAAATCGTGTTGTCGGCCAGGATGGACGCGAACCCCAGGGAGCACACGAACGCCAGGCTCGCGGCGGACATGACGCCGAGATACCGCGCGGGCGGGCGTTTTGATTTCAAGAGGATCGCGATGCCGATCACGGCAAGAAGCGTGAGGTACGGCTCCAGGGGCAGCAGGTAGCGCGGGGCGCGGCCCAGAGTCCAGACATTTTTCGTGAAATCCCACGGATCACGCGGGTCCAGC
>JAGUYV010000040.1 GCA_020061125.1 bacterium
GCCAGCGCACGCCCCCAGGACCATGGCCTGGGCGCCACCCTGGCGGCCGCGCTCGTGTCCGCCTCGGGCCGCGCCGTCATCGCCTGGTTGGGCGACAGCCGTGTGTATCTGATCCGCAACAGCCGCCCCGTACAGCTCACCGAGGACCACTCCGTGGTCAACAGGCTCGTGGCGCGCGGCGTGATTCCCCCCGAGGCCGCAAGGCACCATCCCGACCGCCACCTCATCACCCGCGCCCTGGGCGTGGGCGCCCTCGATACACCCGACTTCACGGCCGCGGACCTGCGCCCCGGCGACTCCCTCCTGCTCTGCACCGACGGGCTTCACTCCGTGGTCTCCGAGGGCACACTGGCCCTGGCCATTTCCATGCACGAGGACCCCGAAGCGCTGTGCGCCGCACTCATTCAGGCCGCAAACGACCGCGGCGGACCGGACAACATCACAGTGGCCGCCGCCCTGTGCCTGGATTAGGCCCGGCCGCTCCATAAAAACATTTTCCTCAACGGGAACCTTTGAATTCATGCAATTGTTGTTCCACATTAACCAATTTATTTCAAGGGAGCGGCGAAATGAGCCAACTCGTATGGAACGACAGTTATTCGGTGGGCGTGAAAGCCATGGACGAACAGCACCAGCGCCTGGTGGCGCTCTTAAACCAGCTCGACAACGCTATGGCCGAGGGCAAAGGCCGTGATGCGCTGGACAAAATTTTCAATGACCTGGTCGTCTACACGCAGACCCACTTCAAGGCCGAGGAAGCGCTCATGGCGCATCACGGATATCCGGACCTGGACGAGCACAGGCAGAAACACACAGCCATGACCGATCAGGTTCTGAAGCTCAAACAGGAAGCCGAGGAAACCAAGGTGGGCGTGACCCTCAAGCTCATGAATTTTCTGACCGCGTGGCTCACGAAGCACATCGCGGGCACGGACGCGCTTTACGGAAAATATCTGAACGGCAAGGGGATCAACTGAAAGCGGGTCATGTCCTGCCCGGGGCCGGGAAAAGGCCCGCGGCGCGATCTTCGTCTCGGATGCGCGCATCAAGGTATTTGAGTTCGCGCTGCAACTCGATGAATTCGCGCTTGGCCGGGGGATACCGGTCGTTGGCGAGCATGTCCAGATGCTCGCCCAGCCAGGCCCAGTTCCGCAGCTTCACCGGCCCCAGGCCATGTTTTTTCAGCAACTTGTTCACCGGCGGATCAATGCTGCGCACTGTCTTCCAAATCTGCGTATTCTTCTCCAGAAACACCATGTCGGGGTGATACCATTCCTCGCTGTTGCGCAGGGCGTCGGCGATGCGCCCGGATTCCGCGTTCACCAGGGTGAGAACCTCGCCACGCAGGGTGTCGAGCCGATCCGCGGGCCATTCGCCCGCGCTCTTTTTGCGGATGTCGCGCAGCACATTCTCAAACACGAATTCCCCCAGATAACGGCTGATTTCGGCAACAAGCTCCACGAGCATGATGTCCAGTTCCGTGCATACGGCGTCCAGTGCTTCAGCCACGCGCGCGCGCTGGGTTTTGAGTTTTTCGAGAATGGCGGGGCTTTGCTCCATGGTGCGGGGTCAGTTGTCTCCGTTCACGGCGCCGGCCGCCGAGTTCTTGAGATGCTCGCGAATCTTGTTCTTCATGTCCTCGTTGTCTTCGAGCTTCAGATAGGCTTCCCACTGCTCGCGGGCCTGTTTGGCCTGCCCCAGCTTTTCCAGCACCACGGCAAGATTATAGCGCACATTTTTGTCCTCGCGCACGGCCAGGGCTTCTCGCAGGATCTGCGCGGCGCGCTCGTTCTGCTGTAGCTTGCTGTACAGAATTCCCAGATTAATGCGCGCGGGCAGAAACTGCGGATCAATCTCGAGCGCGCGCGCGTAATGCTCCGCAGCTTCGTCCAGAACCACGGGCGTGGCATAGCGTTCCCCACCCACATGCTCCAGTGCGACCGCCAGATTGTAATGTGCTTTGTGGTTTCCGGGATCCGCCTCGAGCGCGTTTCTGTAAATGGCGGCCGCGCTCGTGTAGTCTCCGGCCAGGAACGCCTGTTTGGCCTGTTCCAGAAGCGCGGCGGACTGCGATGCGGTTTTGTCCGCTGCCGCGGCAACGGCCGCGGGAGCGGTTCCGCCCGCGATCCGGAACAGGTAAAGATATCCGTTGGCGTTGGGCGCGGCGATCCAGTCCCCGCCCACAGACAATCCCGCGAACGCGCCGGGCGCGAGCACGGTCTCGCGGAACGACCATGCGGTCTCTCCGGTGGCCAGGTCCAGAGCGTAAAGCTCGGCGTTGTCAAACGGAACCAGGAGCCAGCGCTGCGCGGCCGCGGGCGCGCCTCCGGGCGCGCCGCCGCGCTCTCCGGCCAGCGTCACGCGCCATATTTCCTTCTGCGCAACCGCGTCGAATGCAACCGCCTCGCCCCGGGAGGTCGTGAAATATACAGCGTCTCCGGCCGAGGCCAGATCGAACGGTATGGGCGCATCCGCCATGTGCTTCCACAAATAGGTTCCCTGGGCCAGGTCCAGCCCGTAGAGCGCACCCCGGTCCGCGGCGAACACGGCCGCGGTATCCGTGATCAGCGGCGAGGTAAGCGGCGACGAGCCGGAAATATACTCCCACGCCACGCGGCGTTCCCCCGGTGCAAGGCCCGCGGCGCGGCCGCGGTCCCCGGTGCAAATCACCATGCCCCCGCCCGCCGCGGGCCGCGTGCTCGACGGCTGCTGCATGTTGTACCGCCAGATGATGTTCCCGTCCCACGCGTACAGCGCATACAGATAACCATCCGTGGAATTCGCGTAAACAACATCACCGGCCACGCGCATCCGGCCCAGAACTTCGCCCCCGGTTTCCAGAGTCCACACCTGTTCGCCGGTCTGCTTATTCAGGGCCGTGACCCGGCCGTTCCCGTTGCCGAAAATCACGAAATCCTGCCACAGGATCGGCGCGGAGCGAACCCGTGCGTCCGACTGGTGACGCCATGCCTCGGTTCCGGTGCGTGCGTCAAGACGCGCCACGACGCCCGTGTCGTCACCCACGAACACAGCCCCGGTTTCCTCGATCGCGGCGCGCACGCCCGCGGGTCCGAACGCAAACGCCTTCTTCCACAAAAGTTCGATTTCCGGCCCGGCCGGCGCGCCATGCGCGGGATCGCAAAACGCGGCCAGCCATGCAAAAAGCACAATCGCCATGCATAGCCCGCGCAGAATCGTCATGCGTTTGCAGTCATGTTCCATGCCCGTTTTCACTGGTATCATTATCGCGCATTCAGGGCAATTTTACACTCCGGCCCGCCACCGGGCCGCAGACGGGGAACACCGCGCGACCCGCACTTGTATTACAATAACGGCAGGATTCCAGGCATATTGCCTGCGAAGCGCAGGAGGCGATGTATGCATCAGAACAGCCAAGGCCATGAGACTGGGCGAACTTCAGGCCTGGACCCGCGAGTGGCGCGCATGAAGGAGCGCCTGCTGAACGCACCTTACGAGATCTGCATGGAGCGCGCCCTGCATTTCACGCGCTCTTACCGCGCCACCGAACGCCTGGATCCGCATTTGCGAAACGCTCTGGCCCTCAAGCGCACCCTCGAAAAACAGACTGTGCGCATTGAGCCGGACGAACAAATCGTTGGCAACAAGACCGCTCCGTTCCTGGCCTCTCCGCTTCCCGTGGAGCGCGGCGACTTTCTCCGTTCGCTCCAGATCGAAATTTCGGCGCTTGACAAAAAGAAACGGCCCTTCAAAATCTCGAAACGCGACCGGCGCCTTTTCGAACGCGAGATTCTGCCATACTGGGACGGCCGCACCCTGCGGGACCGCAAGGCCCGCGCCTGGGCGCGCAACGGGCTGATCCGGGAACAGGCCATGGACCCGCTGTCCCTGATCAGCGATATCGGCCAGGCCGTGCGCTGGCGCAGATCGCTCGGAGAAGACACAATGCGGCTCATGGCCGGGCCGGCGTTCGAGGGCGGCGTCACCCCGCGCCAGGCCGCGGCCCTGTTCTCGCAGCGGCACGCCCTCGCGCACAACA
>JAGUYV010000275.1 GCA_020061125.1 bacterium
AATCATCTGTGGTCTGTACGGCCTGTCGGCCCGGCAGACCGGAGCGCTGCTGGCGGATCAGGCCCTGGACGCTTGAATCATGGCCGCGACCTGGGCCACGCGAGCGCCCGTGCCGCGGGCCGTGGCCAGGCCCATGTCGTCGCCCTCGATGCTGTTCTTGGTGTTGATGAGCGTGCCGCCAAGGTGCGCGCTGGGCCGCCCGTCGCTGACCACGATCATGTCCTGGCACAGCATGGCCGCGTGCATGGCCTGCAGGGTCAGCTCCTGGCCCCCGTTGCGCGCATTGCCCACGCTGATGGCGCCCGCCACCTTGTCACGCAGAACGAACCCGTTGCGCCGCAGAAGCACCGCGCGGTCAAAGAACACCTTGGCCAGCCACGACATGCCCTGAAAGTAAACCGGCGAACCCACGATCACGCCCGCCAGGTCCGGATCCATGAGCGCGGGAACCAGGACCTTCATGAAATCGTCCTTGTGCGTGCATTCGGGTTTTTTCATGCACTTGCCGCAGGCGATGCACCCTTTGACATCCAGGCCGGCCAGCTCGATGAGCTGCGTTTTCACGCTGGGCGCGGCGTCCTTGGCCGCGGCCAGCGCCGCCTTCACGGCCGCGGCCGTGGTCTTGTTTTTCCTGGGGCTGCACGCGATTCCGATGACCTTCATGGCAATGTCTCCTTTAAGCAATATTCTCCCCCATGCCGTTCCGGGAAAGCGTGTTAAGCATTTCTACGGAACGGCGCGGTGTTTCACAGCTTTTTCAGCAACGAAAACGGCAGTGCGCGAAGCAGGGCGGCGATGACGGCCCAGCGCCGGGTGACATATGCCGTGCGTTTTTTTCTGATGATGGCGGCGTAAATCTGTTCCGCGGCCCGTTGCGTGGAAGCAATCCAGAAGCGGCCGGGCTGTCCAGCGCTCATGGGCGTTTCCACATTGCCGGGCCTGATGTCGGTCACCGCAATGTCCAGTCCTGACTTCACGGCCTTGAGGCGCAGGCTTTCGAGATAATTGCTGACGAACGCCTTGGACGCGCTGTAGGCCGGGTGCGCGGCGCTGCCGCGCAGGCCCGCAATGGACGAGATGCCGCAGATGTGGCCGAATCCCTGCTGTGCAAAGAATGTGTACGCCTCATCCGCCACGGCTCGGAATCCGGACACATTCACATCCACGACCCGCTGGGCGGCGGCGGGGTCCAGAGGGGCACGCGGGTCCGGGTTGAAGTGATCCACGCCCGCGGCGATCACGATCAGGTCCATGCCGCCCAGTGCGCGGATCAGGGACTGGAGCGCTTCCGTAACAGAACCCGTGTCCGAAATATCCATTCCTTGCACGGCTGCGCCATGAGGGAGTTCCGCGGCGATGGTTTCGAGTTCACGCGTACGCCGCGCGGCCAGGCCCACGGCCCAGCCTTCGCGCGCCAGGATTCCGGCCAGCGCGCGGCCCATGCCTGAACTTGCTCCCACGACCACGGCTTTTTTCATGAGCGCCTCCCGCGCCGGCCCGCCGCGCACATTGTAACACACCCGCGTGCGGCGAGCATTTTCACGCGGCGGGTTTGTTCAAAACCGGGGTCTGCACTATTCTATATATCACATTTTGCGCGCCCGCAATGAATGCGCGAGGCGCGCGACAATCGCTGAAAGGAAACTGTGCCTCATCATGGCGGACATCGCATACACACCTCCCGCGGACGGGAATAAAGTGGTTCTGGAAAATGGGCGCGCGATTGCGGGCGACAGGCCCATCGTGCTGTTCATTGAGGGCGACGGCGTGGGGCCGGACATCTGGGCCGCGTCAAAGCGCGTGCTGGATGCAGCCGTGAATACCGCGTTCGGTGGCGGCCGCGCAATCGCGTGGATGGAAATTCTGGCCGGAGAGAAGAGCCACAAGCAGACCGGCGAGTGGCTGCCGCCGCAGACCCTGGACGCGATCCGCGAGTTCGGAGTGGCCATCAAGGGGCCGCTCACCACGCCCGTGGGCGGCGGCATCCGCAGCCTCAATGTGACCCTGCGCCAGGAGCTTGACCTCTACGCCTGCATCCGCCCGGTGCGGCACTTCAAGGGCGTGCCAAGCCCGGTCTCGCGCCCGGACCTGCTCGATGTGGTTATTTTCCGCGAGAACACCGAGGATGTATACGCGGGCATCGAGTGGGCCAGCGGCACGGATGACGCCCGCAAAATCATCAGCTTCATGAACGCCGAAATGGGGCGCTCCATCAGCCTGGCCGCGGGCATCGGCGTCAAACCCATGACCCCGGAAGGCTCCAAGCGACTGGTGCGCCGCGCCATTCAATTCGCCCTGGAAAAGGGCAAACCCACGGTCACGATCATGCACAAGGGCAACATCATGAAGTTCACCGAGGGCGCATTCAACAAGTGGGCGTACGAACTGGCCGCGGACGAGTTCCCGGACATTGTGGTCACGGAAGAGGACGCGGCCGCGGGCGCTCCAACGCAGAACCGCGTGCTGCTCAAGAACCGCATCGCGGACGCCATGTTCCAGCAGGTGCTGCTGCGGCCCGACGAGTACCATGTGATCGCCACCCCGAACCTGAACGGGGACTACATCAGCGACGCGTGCGCGGCCATCGTGGGCGGCCTGGGCATGGCCCCGGGCGCGAACATCGGGGACGCGGCC
>JAGUYV010000216.1 GCA_020061125.1 bacterium
GGCCCTGGGCGTGCCCTTGAGCCTGGGCGCGGGCGCGCTGGTGTTTGGCTTCGGATTCTTCGAGGTGTTTCAGCCTGCGGCGTATGCGGGCCTGCCCCCGGCGGCCGGGTGCGCGCTGGCCATTCTCGGCCTGGGCATCGTGTTTCTGGGCGGCGCGCCTTCCCCCCATTATGCGTTTCAGTTCCTGCTGTTCTACGCGCTGTCTTCCGGGCTGGATCTTGCTCTGGTTGCGGACTGGCAAGCGCCGTCCTGGCTGCCCCTGGCGGCCGCGGCCGCGCGCCCGTTCGCGTTTCTGTCCCTGATATTGTTTGCCGAAGCCGTGAGCGAGCAGCCCGCGGCGCCCGCGCCCGAGCAGGGCGGGCACGATGTGCGCGACGCGGTGTTCTCGGCCTGCACGCGCATCGCGCGCAACATGAAGGAACTCGACACTTCACTGCCGTACGAAATGTGGTTCTCGCTTGGCATGGACATCATCGCATCGGCCGTGCGCGATGTGCTCGGCTACCAGCACATCTCCCTGGCGCAACTCGAGGAAGGCGCGTCCGGGGCGCAGGCCGTTAGCGGATTCCTCATGCACAACGGCAGCCCGCACAAATTGCCCGTGTACCTGCGCGCGCCCGTGATGCAGGAGGTCATGCAGAGCCGCGAGCCGCTGGTGTCCACCAACGCGCGCATGGATCCGCGCCTGGCGGGCTGCCGCTTCGACGCCCTCAACTGGAACAGCGTGGCGCTCATGCCGCTCAACATCAAAGGCGGCCAGCCCGGCGTGCTGGTCGTGGGCGACCGCTCCGACGGCCTCAACTTCGACGAAGACGATGTGTTCGCCTTCGTGCTCCTGCGCGATTATCTCACCATGTTCATGTCCTACCTGGCTTCGCGCGGCGAACTGTACGCCGCCGCGAGCATGGATCCCGTCACTCTTCAGCAAAACTATTCTTCGTTCCAGAAGACCGTGGAAAAGGCCATGGCCGAGGCCGACAAGACCGGCGGCTCCTTCGCCCTGGTGCTGTTCGATGTGGACCGGTTCTATCTGGCCAATGAAAAGCTCGGGTTCGAGCGCGGCGACGAAATCCTGCGCGAGCTGGGCGAGCGCATCAAGCGCTACAGCGAGAGCGGCGTGGTGGGCCGTGTCGGCTCGGACGAATTCGCCATCCTGCTGCGCGGCGGCGCGGATGAAGTGCGCGGCCGCATCGAGGAAATCCTCAACGAACTCAACCAGACCGCGGACGATTTGTGCCGCGATGTGAAATTGAGCATTTCCGCGGGCTTCAGTTTCTACCCCTTCGACTTTCTGGAAAAGACCAGCGTGTTCGGCAAGATGCGCGAGGCCCTGGCCGCGGGCAGCACCACGACCCGGCAACTGCTCCGCGTGAAATGCAATTGACGCGGCCCTCACCCGCGCGATTTCTCCACGGGAGGCGGCGAATCCATGCCCCGCATTCTGTATCTCGATTGTTCTTCGGGCGTGAGCGGCGACATGTTTCTGGGCGCGCTCACCGGCCTGGGCTATCCTCTTGAGGAACTCGAAAAAATCGCGGCCTCGTGCGGCCTCGACGGCGAAGTGGAGTTGAGTTCCTCCGAAGTCAAGCGCGGCGGCATTGCCGCAACGCAACTGGTCGTCAAAATCCTGCATGAACGCCATCACCGCGCCTGGAAGGATATCCGGGCGCTGCTTGAATCCGCGGACCTTGCCCCGGCGGTGCGCGCGCGCTCGCTCGCCATGTTCGCACGCCTGGCCGCGGTCGAGGCGCAGATCCACGGCGTGCCCGTGGAGCAGGTGCATTTCCACGAGATCGGCAACGCAGACACCATTCTCGACATCACGGGTGCGGCCGCGGCCATGCAGTGGCTCGCTCCGGATCGCGTGGCCGTATCCCCGGTGAATGTGGGGTCCGGCACGGTGCATTGCGCGCATGGAGAATTGCCTGTGCCGGCTCCGGCCACGGCCGCGCTGCTCATGGGCGTTCCGGTTTTCAGCCGCTTTGACGGGGAACTCACCACGCCCACGGGCGCGCTGCTTGTCACGGAGTTTGCCACCGAATTCGGTCCCATGCCGCTCATGGCCGCCACGGCCCTGTCCGTGAGCGCGGGCACGCGCCAGAGCGCGGACCATGCCAATGTGCTGCGCGCGTTCCTGGGCCGGTCCGTGGAACAGGGCGAAGACCCAGGCCCCCTGTGCATGGAAGAGGTCATCGAGATTCAGGCCAACATGGACGACATGAACCCGCAGGTGTACCCGTTTGTGATTGAGCGGTTGCTCGATGCGGGCGCGCGAGACGCATATATTACCCCGGTGGTCATGAAAAAGGGCCGGCCCGGGCACATGCTGCATGTGCTGTGCCACCCCGAGGACCGCGCCGCGGCCCTGGACATCGTGTTGCGCGAAACCACCACGCTCGGCGCGCGCGTGATTCCCTGCACGCGCGCCTGCCTGGACCGTTTTGTGAAGCCGGTGGATACCGAATATGGCGGCATTCGCGTGAAGATCGGCGTTCTGGATGGTCTCGTGGCCCACGCCATGCCCGAGTACGAAGACTGCGCGGCGGCTGCGCGCGAGAGCCAGGCGCCGCTGCGCGCGGTCATGGACGCGGCC
>JAGUYV010000176.1 GCA_020061125.1 bacterium
CCCGGGCGCCACCAACGCACAGCTCCTGCGCCACATCTTCGATACGCGAGGCGGCGGCTTCCACGCCGCTGCGTACATGAGCGAAACCGCGGCGGGCGGCCAGGGACAGGAACTTGCGGGCGCGCCCGCGGTTCTCGAAACCACGGTGCGCGAAGCCGAGCGCGCCGGGTTCATTCCCTCCATCTCCGGCAAAGAGCTGTTCGAGGCGTCCCTGCTCATTCAAATGCGCGGCGACACCTTCATGATCCTCGCCGACCCGCCCCAGGAGTCCTTTCTCGCACCGCGCGACATGTTCGTGTTTTCCTCGGCTTACGGAAGCGAGATTTCCGGCATCTATGTTGACGGCAGAAGAATGGTCCCGGAAAAAGACTTCTGGTCTTCGCTCAACGGATACAAGTTCCTGGTTCTGGACCCGGACACCGGAAAACCGCTCGGCGCAGCGGAATTCCCGACCTTCGACGACCCCGGGAGCGGCGCGCGCATGGCGCAGTTTCTCAATGCCCTGCCCGAGGGCGCTCTGATCGCGGGCGCGGTTCAGTGGGGGCCGGGCGTGTTTCTCACAGGCAGCGCCATAGACGCCATGAGGGCGTTCGGCGCGGCCACGGAACCCGATCCCGAGCTGCACATGTCCCACGCTTTCATCGGACGCAAGGGCATGACCCCCGGCCAGGCCCTCGAAGCATCTTCCGTGCAGGACAGCTCCCGCGTCATCCTGTTCAGCCACAAAACCTACCTGCCCCCGGCGCAGGCGCAAAATGCCAACCCAGCGCCTGGCTCCCGCATCATCGCCCTGCGCGGCGCCGCCCCTGACGACGCCATCCTTATCATCGGCCGCGAATACTGATTCTCTCGATCCGCACCCTGCCCTGCCTAAAAATCGCCTTTTCATGCCGTTTTTTTATATCTTAACCGCAAAATCAATAATGTTTATCAAGATTGCGAATCTGTTAACATATTGAATAATTCCATTCATTAAATTGAAATAAACAAAATGAAAAATAAAAAAAATTAATTATTTTTTCAAATACCCCTTGTTATCCATTTCACAAGGGCGTATAATATCAATCGTAAGCTCAAGGAAAACAAACTCTCTTGAAAGGAAGGGGACAGAAATGGCAGACGACAAAACCAGAGGCGAAAAGATTCAGGAACTCGTGGACGAGACCCTGGACAAGATTTCCGAGGTCATGGACGGCTTCTACGAAAAGGCCGGAGAAATCATCAAGGGCGACACGGAAAACGAGAAAGTCGAAGAAGCCGTCGAGAAGATCCAGAAGATCCGCAAGGACATCTCCGAAGGCACCAACGACGCCATCCGCAACATCACCCGCATGGTCGCGGACCTGGGCGAGAATGTATCCAAGCTGTTCAAACGCAAAAAAGACGAAGACGACGACTGAACCGCAACAAGTCTTCGCGGTTATCCCGCCGGCCGCGCCATCCCTTGGCGGGAACGGAAACATGCCGCCTTACGGGCGGCATTTTCTATTGCCCGGGGTTTGAAAACCTTCTTCTCGGGAATACGGTATAATGGAATTGGAAATGCAGACAAACCGCCAGAAAATGGAGAGCCGCCATGGGGCACACGGAGCATCATGAAAAATCTCAAGGGCCGGTGAAATGTTTTGTGCTCACCGTGAGCGACACGCGCACCTCCGCGGATGACCATGCGGGCAATTTCATCAGGGGCGCGCTGGACGGCGCGGGGCATGAAATCGTAGGCAGCGCCATTGTCAAGGACGACCGCCGCGACATCAAGAAGCTGCTCATCGAGGATCTGCCGCATCAGAGCCAGGCCGTGATCATCACCGGCGGCACGGGCATCTCTCCAAGGGACCGAACCGTGGACGCGGTGCGTCCCCTGCTCGAAGTGGAGATCCCCGGCTTCGGCGAACTGTTCCGCGCGTTGAGCTATGAGGAAATCGGAGCGGCGGCATTCCTTAGCCGCGCCACTGCGGGCGTGAT
Organism: bacterium; assembly: GCA_020061125.1. GTDB lineage: Bacteria > UBP15 > UBA6099 > UBA6099 > DSWB01 > DSWB01. The sequence goes on from JAGUYV010000176.1 coordinate 1,966, forward strand.
GCTCGGCCGCGTCATTTTCTGCATCCCCGGCAGCACCACGGCCGTGCGCCTCGCCATGCAGAAAATCATCCTGCCCGAGATCGCTCACGCCGTATGGGAAGCCACGCGCTGACCCCAACCACCCATTCAACCTCTTTGCCGCACGGGCGCCTGTGGCGCGTCAGTAGATGCGTCCCGGTTTCTGAATGTCCGTAAATGTGTCGAAGGTGACCGAAGAGCCGTCTTCGAACACGCTGCGGATCTGATATGTACCGGCCGCGATGTCCGCGGTGATTAGAGTGGCGCCTTTGCGCACCCTGTCCTCGCCGTACCCGCCCAGGGCGCGTCCATAATGCAGGCTTATTCCGTGGCTCTGGCCGTAATAGTCGTTTACATGATCATGTCCGCAGAACATGGCTTTGACGAACCCGGCCCTGCCGAAAGCAGGCACGGCGTCCGCGGAGCCGTTTTCGTGGCACACGCTCTCGAACTTCACGCCAGCCGCCTTCCCCGGCGCAGCGATATCCTCATATTGCCGCGCGGGGATGTGCGCGAAAACGAACGCCGGCGGCGGGGCCGGGGTTTCGCTGCGTATCACAGTGGCCTCCTGCTCGAACCAGTCAATTTCAGGCTGCCGGAATCCTCCGCGCGAGTTGTTGAGCACAATCAGATTCCACACGGGCGCGGCCGCACCCTGCGGCTTTACGGCGATACGGTAGTTCCCGTCCGCGGCCGCGCCCCGGTACAGGCAGCCCGGCGCTCCCTCCAGAATACGGTGCGTGCGGTTGTAGTCCTTTGACTCGTCGTGATTGCCCCACGCAAACGCCCAGGGAACTCCAAATTTCGCGAACTCCGCGCAGAGCCACTTGCAGGTGTCCGCTCCGCCCGGTTCGGTGACATTCACCCAAAAATCCCCGGTGTTCATGATCATGGCAGGCTTGAAAATCTCGACCATGGCCTTGATCTTTTCCAGTTGCTGCGGAGTGCCCAGATAGCCTTTGGCGATGTAGTGCATGTGCAAGTCCGTGACTTGAAGAATCGAGAACTTGCCGGACCCGCCCGCGGGCAGCACGGGCGTCTGGCGCTCGGCCCAGTCCGGA
>JAGUYV010000391.1 GCA_020061125.1 bacterium
CTGGGCTGCGATTTCGGCAATCACGCGCTCCTGGTTCCAGCCCAGGGAGAAGGCGTCCATGACGCGGACCTCGGCGCGGCCCGCCATGGCATGGCGGATGTATGCGGCCAGGTATGCGATGCCGAGAGGCGGCACGGGCGGCGATTGGTTGAACCGCCCGGGAACCTGCACATAAGGGGGTTGTACGAGAAGGACTTTGAGCATGGGTTTGCGGCCCGGCGACTATTCTCCGATGGGCGATGTGGGATACACCGAAGGCCCGCCTGATTGCGGCGGGGATATGGTGCGCCCCCGGCTCGGCCCCTGGAGCTTGAGCAGGTCCGTGTCCGCGGGTTTGGACATGGTGACGCCCGAGTCCGGGATTGCCTGGGCCAGTTCGTCGGCCTGCGCGTAGACCAGGAATTTCTGTCCGTCCGCAGTTTCGTATGGCTGCACCAGGGTGTCGTATCCGTAACCGCGCAATTCACGGGCCAGTTCGTCGGCCTGCTCGCGTGTGTCGTGCATGCCCACGAGCACGCCCGCGCCGGTTTGCGTGGTGTCTTCTTCGCCCTCGAACACTACATCGCGTCCCTTGCCGCGCAGGGCCCAGGCCACATCGCGCAGGCGCAGCGCCGAGGCGGACACCTCGGGCGCCACCGGCGCCGTGCTCTCGAACTCGAACATCTTGCGGCTGGTTATGAACCCCGAGCCGGGTCCGGTGCCGCCGGTCCAGGCGCGCGCCTGATCCGCGGGCGGAACGGAGTTGACCACAATGTCTTCGAGCAGACTGATCTGGTCCACGGCCGGACCCGCCTGGCCGGGAAAAATGCGGGCCATTTTGTCGGGGTGAACGAGCGCGCCGCGCGTGGTCTGCCCCGCGGGGTTGTCCTGGCCCACAACAAAGAAATCGAAGTTGTGCCCGCGGAGCACGAACACCAGTTCCAGGGCCTGGTCAATGTTGCTGAACACGCCCATTTCCAGATAATGGAATTCCGCGCCGTTTGATTGTTCGGTCCGGATAACCGGGTGGAAGCCGCGCTCTCCGAGGCGTTCGGCAAAAGCCACGGCCTCGTTGCGGCCCACATAGGCCGCGGAGCGGACGGTGAAGGATCCGGGCGGCGCCGCGGCTGCGCGCGCCGCAAACACAAGCGCCGCCAGCAGAATCATTGTTGCAGCTTTCGCGTTTTGATTGCGGTTCCGGTTCATGCGCTACTTATTCTAACCACTGGCGCACGGAAATAGAAGAGGCCTCGTGTTTGGGAGCCTGCGCCGGGTTGCGCGCAAGGAACAACGCGCGCCGTGTGCTGTTATTTTATTTGAAGGCGCGCCGCGCGCGCACCTGTTTTGATTTTATGAGTGTTATATTGTATAAAATAATGAACAGGCGGGCCGGTAAAGGCCTGGCCCAGGCATGGAGAAATAATTATGGGCAACAAGAACACACAGAATAATCTGTCGCGATATTCTTTTCTGATCATCATCATCATTTCCGTGCTGGTGCTGTCCTATGTGGTGAAAAACCCCATGAGTACGGAAGACAAGAAGATATCGTACAGCAAATTCATGGAGTACACGGAGAACGAAGGCCAGATCGTCGAAGTCAAGTACATGGACACCCAGGCCAAAATCCAGGGCAAGCTCAAGGGCGGCAAGGAATTCACGGTCAGCGTGCCCAAGGAAAGCAAGTCCGTGGACGATGTGCTGGCGAAATTAAGCAAGCAGGGCGTGGATGTGTCCATCGAGCCGCCGGGATTCAAGGAGAATTTCGGATCCCTGCTGTACATGATACTGATTCCGGCCCTGTTCTTTCTGGCGCTGTGGTTCCTTATCATGCGCCAGGCCAGCGTGGGCGGCAGCCAGGCCATGAATTTTGGGCGCAGCCGCGCCAAGCGTATTATGGAGAACCAGGTGCGCGTGACCTTCAAGGATGTCGCGGGCGTGGACGAAGCCAAGGAGGAGCTGGAGGAGGTCATCGAGTTTCTGCGGGATCCCAAGCGGTTCCAGGAACTCGGGGCCAAGATACCCAAGGGCATGCTCATGGTGGGACCTCCGGGTTCGGGCAAAACCCTGCTGGCGCGCGCCGTGGCCGGCGAAGCCAAAGTGCCGTTCTTCCACATGAGCGGCTCCGACTTTGTGGAAATGTTCGTGGGCGTGGGCGCGTCGCGCGTGCGCGACCTGTTCGATCAGGCCAAGAAAAACGCGCCCTGCCTGGTGTTCGTGGATGAAATTGACGCTGTGGGCCGTCAGCGCGGCGCGGGCCTGGGCGGCGGGCACGACGAGCGTGAGCAGACCCTCAACCAGCTCCTGGTGGAAATGGACGGATTCGACCCCAATGTGGGCGTAATCGTGATCGCCGCCACCAACAGGCCGGATGTGCTCGACCCGGCGCTGCTTCGCCCGGGCCGTTTCGACCGCCGCATCGTGGTGGACCGCCCGGATGTGAACGGCCGCCGCGCCATCCTCGAAGTGCATGCGCGGGACAAGAAACTCGCGCCGGATGTGGATCTGGAAATCGTGGCGCGCCGCACTCCCGGATTCACGGGCGCGGATCTCGAAAATGTAATGAACGAAGGTGCGCTCCTGGCCGCGCGCCGCAACCAGAAAAGCGTGACCCAGGATGTGATCGAGGAAGCCATCGAGCGCAACATCGCCGGGCCGGAGCGCAAGAGCCGGCTCATGTCCGAAAAGGCCAGAAAAATCACCGCCTACCACGAGGCCGGACACGCGCTCGTCGCGCGCCTGCTGCCGGACACGGACCCGGTGCATAAAATCTCCATCCTGCCGCGCGGCATGGCCCTCGGGTACACCCTCCAGGTGCCCCTGGAAGACAAATACATGACCACCAAGACCGAGCTTCTCGACAACATAAGCGTGCTGCTGGGCGGGCGCGTTGCAGAAGAACTGGTGTTCGGCCGGGACCACATCACCACCGGCGCGGCCAACGATTTGGAAAAGGTCAAAAAAATCGCGCGCAAGATGGTGTGCGAATTCGGCATGAGCGAAAATCTCGGGCCGGTGACTTTCGGAGACAAAGAGGAAAATGTGTTCCTGGGCCGCGCTCTGGCCGAGGGGCGCGATTACAGCGAAGACATCGCTTTCCAGATTGACCAGGAAATTCGCAAGATCGTGGACCGCTGTTACAAGAAAACAGAGAAACTGCTCAAGGACAACTACGACCGGCTCAACCTGGTCACGGATAAACTGCTCGAGAAGGAATGCCTGGACGGCGTGCTGCTCGAAGCCCTGCTCGACGGCAAGGATATGCCGCAGGACGAGATTGACCGCATTGAAGCCGAGCGCAAAGTCGAGCGCGAGCATCAACGCCTGCGCGAGATTGAAGAGGACCGCGTGCGCCGCGAGGGCGGCAAGGATGGGGATGCGGAAGGCGGCGCGGATGAGCAGGAAAGCGCCGCGCAGACTCCAGACGCAGAGTCCGCCGCGGGCGAGCCGGAACTGAAAATCGCCGCAGCCTCCGAAGACTCCACGGACGCAGCCATCCCGGATTTCGTGCGCGGCTTACAGAACATGGACGGACTCATGGCGCGGTTCCAGAGCATGCTTCTGGACACCTTCAACCGGGAATACCGCCCCAGGCTGTCCGATGCCGAATGCGGGGGCGCGTTCCGCCAGGCGGACGAGCAATTCTTCAGGGAACAGAACTACAAGAGCGCTGTGGAATCGCTGCAGGCCAGCATCCGCGAGTGCCGGGATCGCGGGCTGATGCCGGGCCTGCGCATCCTTTTGGGCCTGGCCTATTTCCGGCAGGGCAACATCGAGCGACTGGCCGATGAACTCATGGCCGCGCTCATGGCCGCGCCGTCCGGGCTTGAGAAGAATGTCGAGCGCCTCCTGGTGAGCGCCATCAGCTATTTCCGCATTTTGAACGAAGAAATGAAGAAGAACAACCTGACAATGGGGCGGCTGCCGGAGGAACCCGACGCGGTCCGCACGGTCGAGTCGCGCTACCGCGAGTGGGAAAAGCGCACCGGCTACCACATCAGCGTGGACACCTCATCCTGACAGGAGCACAACATGGCCAACAAAGCATTGCTCGTTATTGATATGCTCAACGATTTCGTGGCGCCGGACGGCGCGCTCTATGTGGGCGACACCGTCAAGAAGATCATCCCCGAAATCCAGAAGAAGATCGCCGCAGCAAGGGAGCAGGGCATTCCCGTGATATACATCTGCGACAGCCATGACCCGGACGATCCCGAGTTCAAGATGTTCCCGCCGCACAGCGTCAAGGGAACCAAAGGCGCCGAGGTTCACAAGGACCTGCGCCCGGCCGCAGGCGACCCCATCATCGCCAAGCAGCGGTACAGCGGGTTCTACAACACGGCCCTGGACGACACGCTCAAGGAACTCGGCATTGACGCCCTGGAACTGTGCGGGGTCTGCACCCATATCTGTGTGCTGTACACCGCGGCGGACGCGCGCAACAGGCTCTATGCCGTGACCGTGGACCGGCGCTGCGTGGATTCCTTCGAGCGCGCCGCGCACGAATTCGCCCTCAAGGAAATGGACCGCACCCTGGGCGTGAAAATCGTTTGAGGAGACCCTCATGGCCGAAGTCAAAATCGGATACATAGACATTCTGGGCGATCCGCGCGCCGGATACATCGGCGGCGTTTTGATCACGGACCGCGTGGGCGTGCCCATCGAGTTCAGGCACACCGAACTGGTCAATCCCGGCCGCGTCCAGAAAGTGCTTTACGGAAAATCCCTCGAGCGGTTCCTCAAGTGCGAGAGCCTGGCCAAGTGTCTGCTCACGGATTTGGACAACAAGCCGGACCTTCTGGTGGTGCCCGACGCCGAATACTATCAGCTCACGCGCACCTTCAATTTCCCGTTCGTGCAGTTGGGCAAAGCCGCCAAGGAACCCCTGCAAAAGCACGGCGAGGTCGTGGATGTGAGCGAGAGCGAGGCGCTGCTGCAAATCGCGTCCATCCGCGAGCCGTTGCGCATCAAGGTGGACCGCAAGAACGCGCCGGCCATGGCAGGCTTGAAAACTCTGATCGCGGACCTGGGCCGCACCATGGACCTGCTCGAACCCGCGGCCCGCGTGCAGGCGGCGCTCAAGGAAATCCTCACGGACCTGGTGCGCGAAAGCAAATGACCCTGGACATCCGCACCAAACGCCTTGATATGTCACTGCCCGATCTCACCACGGGCGTGGATTTGCGCGAGAACATTTCCGAACTCACAACCGGAATCCCGTTGTCCGCTGAAGCCGCGTCCTGCACCTCGATGCGCACGGACCTGTCGCAGCCTACGGCCACGCGGCCCGTGCCCCTGGGCGCGGGCCAGGCCGCAACCGCGGGCGTGGCGCTCATTGATGAAGAACAGGCGCGCGTGGCCACGCACGGCATGTCGTTTTACAAAACCGCGCCCCGGGCCGCCACCAGAAAAATTCCGCTCGAACGGCCCGCGCAGCCCCGCTGCCGCGCCCTGCGCATGTTCACTTCGGATGTGGCCACTTTCAAAACCGCGCACATGGACGAGAGGCCGCAGACCCGCGACATGATAAATCTCAAGTATCTGGATTACCCGCGCATTTCCGAATACATCACAAAGCTCGCGGACGCGCACGGGCAATCCTACACCGGCATCAAGCTCATCGGCATCTATGAGCCGGTGCCCTTGCACCGGGCCTTCAATCTCAAGCTCGACGCCATCTCCGGCCGCCTGTCGTTCCTCGTGCGGCCAGAAGATCCCAAGCAAAAAAAACAATTCGCCCGCGTGGTGTATGCGCGCGTGCGCATGACCGGCGACATCATCCAGTCGGTCTACCCGGTGACCTGACCCATGGGCCTTCAAACGCTGGTTGTGGTTCTGCTCATCACCAACATCGCCCTGTTCATCTTTCTGTGGCGCAGCGTGAGCCGTCCACAGAACGGCCGCGACGCCGGCCCGGGCGAGCTGGTTCACGACAACGCGCTCATGCAGCGCGAACTCCAGGAATTCTCGGACGAGCTTCTGGCGAAAATTGACTCGCGCATTTCCGGGCTGCAGAAGCTGATCAAGGAAGCCGACGACCGCATCAGCACTCTCGACGCCATGGAGTTGCCGAAACGCGCGCGCGAACAGGCGCAGCGCCAGGCGGCAGAGACACGCCAGCAGAACGGCGCGCCCAACAACCGGGCCAGCGCGGGCGGCGGACAGAACCAGCGCCGCACCGCCATTTTGAGCCTCGCCCGAAAGGGCCTGTCCAGCGAACAGATCGCGCAGGAAGTCGGCATGGGCCGCGGCGAAGTGGAATTCATCATCAATGTCGAAAAACAGAGAAACAGTTGATTCCCGCACACACTGCATTCCAAGACAACCGCGTATGACACTCCATGATCGCAGATTAACGAAGAGGGGACACAGCACATGAAAGCAGTTCTGATGGCCGGTGGCGAGGGGTCGCGCCTGCGCCCCATGACCCTGCAGAGGCCCAAGCCTCTGGTGCCCGTGTGCAACAGGGCCATGAGCGAACACATCGCCGCGCGCCTTAAGGAACACGGCTTCGACGACATCTTCGTCACGCTCTATTACATGGGCGACGAGATCATGAGCTACTTCGGAGACGGCGCCGCCCTGGGCGTGAACATGACTTACTCGGTGGAGGAAAGCCCTCTGGGCACGGCGGGCGCCGTGAAACTCCTCGAACCGCACCTCAATGAAACCTTCCTCATCATCAGCGGCGACTGCCTCACGGACATTGACCTGACTGCGGCCATGGCGTTTCACAAGAAGTCCGGCTCCATGGCCACCATCGTGCTCACGCGCGTGGCCACCCCCTTGGAATACGGCGTGGTCATCGTTGACGATCAGGGACGAATCAAGCGCTTCCTCGAAAAACCGGGCTGGGGCGAAGTGTTCAGCGACACCGTGAACACCGGCATCTACATCATCGAACCCCAGGTTCTCAAGCTCATGGAGCCGGGCAAGAAATACGACTGGAGCAACGACATCTTCCCCCGGCTGCTGTCCGAAGGCAAACCCATTTACGGAAGCGTGCAGCCCGGCTACTGGTGCGACATCGGCAACCTCAAGCAATACCGAGAGGCGCACGAGGATTTCTTCGACAAAAAAATCAAGATGAACATCCCTGGCAGGCAGATCGAGTGCGGCGCATGGGTCGGGGACAAGACCGAGATTGACCACGACGCCAAAATCCACCCCAAGGCCATCATCGGCGCGAACTGCCGCATCAAGAGCGGCGCGGTGATCAACGAGTACACCGTGGTGGGCGACAACTGCATCATAGACGAGCGCGCGTCCGTGACCCGCTCCATCATCTTCAACAACACATATGTGGGAAAGACGGCCCGGCTGGTGGGAGCGGTGGTCCTGCGCAACAATGTGATCAACGAGGGCGTGCGCGTGCAGGATGGCGCAATCATCGGCGATTCCTGCATTATCGGCAAGGACTCGCGCGTGCGCACCCAGATCAAGATCTGGCCCGAGAAGAACATTCCCTCGGGCGCGGATGTGAACATGAATGTGGTGTACGCGCAGAACTGGCCCACCACCCTGTTCAGCGCCCTTGGCGTGCGCCGCGTTGGCAATGTGGAATTCACGCCCGAGTTCGGCGCGCGCCTCGGCTCCGCCTACGGCGCGTTCCTGCCCCAGGGCAGCACCGTGATCGTGAGCCGCAGCCCGCACAAGATGTCCCGCGTGATTAAGCGGTCGCTCGTGGGCGGGCTGATGAGCATGGGCGTGGATGTGGTGGACATCCGTTCCGCGCCCCTGCCCATCGCGCGGCACATGGTGCGCACCACCGGCGCGGCCGGAGGCGTTCACACCCGCATCTCCCCGTATATGCCGGAAATGCTCCTGTCCGAGTTCTTCGACGAAAACGGCATCAATATCCCCACGGGCAAGGAGCGCAAAATCGAGGCCATTTTCACGCGAGAAGACTATCGCCGCACGGATATGGCCGAGGTCGGCGTGCTCCGCTACGACGGCCGTTTCCTCGACCACTATCTGGACCATTTCTATTCCTGCGTGAACGCGGACGCCATCCGGGAGCGCAAGTATCGCATCGTGGTGGACTACTCCCACGGCAGCCTCTCCACCATGATGCCCCCGGTGTTGAGCGGACTCAACATTGACGCCGTGTCCGTGAACGCGTACATGGACCCGTCCATCACTCCGCGCGCGTCCGCCCTGGACCGCGGCGGACTCGGCGAGTTGTCCAAAATCTGCCGCTCCCTCAAGGCCGACCTCGGCATCATGGTGGACGGCGAAGCGGAAAAAATATCGCTGATTGACAAAAAAGGCCGCGTGATTTCAGGACCCAGGCTCCTGGTCCTCATGCTGCGGCTCATCGCGTGCAAGGAGACCGGACCGCTCATCGCGTGCCAGGTCAACGCGCCTGCCGTGGTGCGCAAAATTATTCAGGAGATTGACGGCAAGGTTCTGCTCACCCAGGCCAACTCGCGCTCCCTCATGACCAAGACGCACAAGACCCCGGACATCGCGTTTGCGGGAGACATCAAGGGCGGCTTCATTTTCCCGGGCCACCAGCCCGCGTTCGACGCCATGATGTCCATCATCAAAATCCTCGAATACAAGGCCGTGTACGACATTTCCATAACGCAGCTCAACGATGAAATTCCCGCCGTTCACATGCACAGCGAAACCATGCCCATCACCTGGGAAGGCAAGGGCAAGCTCATGCGCGTGCTCACGGACAAATACAAGAACAAAGAGCTGGATCTCACCGACGGCGTGCGCATGGCCGTGAACAAATCCGCGTGGGTCATGATCCGGCCCGACCCCACTGAACCGCTGGTGCATGTGATCGCCGAGGGCCGCGACACGGCCGAGGCGCGCCGCCTCGTCGGGCAGTACAAGGAGATCGTCGCAAAGGTGGAATGACCGGCGCGGTTTGACAATAGGAAACCACGGAACGGCCCCGCCGCCACGGGGCCGTTTTTTTATTTGATCTGCGCCGCCGCACTCACTAAAATACCAGTGTTAATTTCTGTTGCAATCGTCACACTGAACAGGAGACTGCAATATGGAAAATATGGTGCGATTCGGAATTTCCATTGAAGAAGACCTGCTCGAGAAGTTCGGGGCATTCATGCAGCGCAAGGGATACCACAACAGGTCCGAGGCCATCCGCGACCTGATCCGGGACAGGCTCGTGAAAGAAGAATGGGAAGGCGGGGAAGCCCAGGCCATCGGCGTCGTGTCCATCATATACAGCCATGACTCGCACGAGCTGTCCCACAAGCTCACGCACGCGCAGCACGAGGAGATCAGCAACATCGTGGCCACGCTGCATGTTCATGTGGATCGCCAGAACTGCCTGGAAGTGCTCGTGTTGCGCGGCCGTGGCCGCGACCTGGCGCGGCTTGGCGATTCGCTCATTTCCACCAAGGGCGTGAAGCACGGACGCACAAGTTTCACAACCCTGGGCGCGATCACATGATTTTATGCGCGTGTGACACTCCGGGGCGCGGCGGGCAAATTTTCAAAGAGCCTCTGGGCGCGCATGTTTGGACAACAGGCGGAGACTCAATATAATCTGAAAGAGCGGAGCTGGCTGGCGCGGCGCCGCAAAAACCACGAACGGCGCAGGGTGTGAACATGGCCGCATCGGGCGGAACCATAAAGGATATGCTTCTGGCGGGACTGGGCGTATTTACGCTCACGCGAGACCGCATCGAGAGCATTGTGGACGGCCTGGTGGATCGCGGCGGACTCAAGCGGAGCGACGCGCAGGCTCTTGTCGAGAAGCTCTCCACACGCGCCGAACAGGAGCGCGCTGTGCTGGCCGAGATTGTCAGGGAACAGATGTCGCAGACCGTGAGCGCTCTGGGCGTGGTCACCCGCGACGATCTCGGCGCCCTGGCCAGGCGCATTGAGGCCATCGAGAAACTGCTGGACTGACTTTATCGGGAGAGCGTCAAGCCATGCCCATTCGATTGAGCAAACCCGCCCTGGCAGCCCTGGGCCTTTTGAAAATCATCACCGGCGGCAGCCCGGCTTCAGGCGCGGATTCCAGCGAACGCAACGGCATGCCTGATCTCGACACTCTCGTGGAAACCGGCGAGGAGCTTTACGACTCCATGCTCCTGCGCGCCAAGGAACGCCGGGACCGCATCGAGCAGGACATCAAAACGGGTTTGGCGGGCGTGCTGTCCGAACTCGGCCTTGCCACGCGAGAGGAGATCCGCAATCTTCGCGATTCCATGTCCCGCGAAACCGGCGATGACGATACGCAACCAACCGATTCTCCCGGCAACAAGGACGCTTAATCATGAGCAGGGATCAATATGACGACATGCAATTCTGGCGCTGCCCGCAACTGGGCGGCGGGGTTCCGTTTTCGCATTGCCGCAAAACCAACGATGCGTTGCCCTGCCCGCGCATCATCGAGTGCTGGGGCCGCAAAATAGATGTGCCCCGGTTTCTTGTTGACAATTACACTGAAGAAGAACTCAAGAAAGCGCTCAAACCCTCGGGCGGCCGTCTGGCAACCATCTTCGAAACCGCGGAAAAATTTTCCCGCTGACATTATCAAAACAAAAATAACCAGAGAGGGACACAGAGAGAGCGGCTCGTGGCCGCGCTCAAAAACCGTCTCCCTGGTATCCTGTTAAATGTAGGGCGGCGTCGCCGAACGCCGCCACCGCAAGGCGAAGGATTCGCGAAAAATTAAAAATCAAAGAACGCAACAGAGGCCACAGAGAAAGCCGGGGGTTCAGGGATTCTAACCGGATCCCCTCCGTATCTCCGTGGAATCTCCGTGTTCTCCGTGATAAGTCTGCGCCTTGCTCCGTGGTGTCCTATTCGTTATTTCCCGTCCACGGCCTGTTTCACCACTGCCGCGAAATCCATGACATCCGCTTTGCTCGTGTCGAACGATGTGACCAGGCGCGCCATGCGCGTCGCCGGATCCTCGATATGAAACGAGAAGCGTTTTTGAATTTTGGGGATGGCGCGTTCCGGGAACCGGCACCACACCATGTTGATATCCGTGGGGAAGCAGATCTCCACGCCGGGAATTTTTTCGAGCTGCGCGCGGAGCAGGGCGGCCATGGCGTTGGCGTGGCGCGCATTGCGCAGCCACAAATCGTCGCGAAGCAGGGCCTCGAACTGCGCGCCGATGAACCGCATCTTGCTCATCAGGTGCAGGCCCTGCTTGCGGATCCACGGGAAATCCTTTGCCAGGTTTTTGTCGAAAAATACCACGGCTTCACCGAACAGGATTCCGTTTTTGGTGCCGCCGAAACTCAAAACATCCACGCCCGCGGCGCGCGTGAAATCGCGCAGGGGCGAATCCAGAGCGGCCGCGGCGTTTGCCAGCCGCGCGCCGTCCATGTGCAGGCGCAGGCCGTGTTTGCGCGCGAAGCGCGACAGGGCGCGGATTTCGTCAATCGAGTACAGCGTGCCGCGCTCCGTGGCCTGGGTCACGGAAATCACGGCGGGCTGGGACTGGTGCTGGTTGCCTGCAGCGAGAAGAAACGGCTCCAGGGTTTGCGCCATGATTTTCCCATTCATATGCGGAACGGGGTCCAGGCGCGCGCCCGTGCATTTCTCGACCGCCCCGCATTCGTCCACCAGAATGTGCGCCACGGATGAACACAGCACGCTCTGGTGCGGCTTGAGCATGGCGGACAGACCCAGAACATTGGCCGCGGTTCCGTTGCTCACAAGAAACGCGAGGCAATTGCCGCCGAACTGTTTTTCGATGAGTTTCACGGCGCGCGCGGTCCACTCGTCCGCGCCGTATGCGGGCGCATGCCCGGCGTTGGCGAGCGCCAGAGCTTTCATGATTTCAGGAGGCGCGCCCGCCCAGTTGTCGCTCGCGAAATGCCGGTTCGCCTTGTCTTTCCTGTCTTTCGCCGTCATGGATGAATTACTCCGTGTCTGTTTCTCCGGTTGTGAATGAAAAGGCGTACACCCTGGCCTTGAGTCCATCGTCCGGGAGGAAGAACACCTGCCCGTCGAGCCAGGCGGCTCCCTCGCGGCTCAAGGACGATCCCTCGACGGATTGCCCGAGCGCAAAGCGTTTGGCCAGGTTCCAGTTTTCGATGTCTATCCAGTCCAGGTAACCGCCGCCCGTGCACATGAGATGGCCGCTCACGGCCTTGCAGTCCTGGTATCCCACGCCCGTGGGGCTGGGCCGTTTTTCGATGATTTCTCCCTTGCGGGTGAAGAAGTAGAAATCGCGCGCGTTCCAGTTCGCGCCGATGATCGTGTCCCCGTGGCATGCCACGGCGCCGATGTGGTCGTCCGCCTGGAACACAATTTTGTGGCGCAGGGTCTCGGGGTCCACGATGGTCATGTAGGTGTGGCTGTACTCGTCGTAGACCGCCACGGGAACCCAGATGTATTTGCCGTCGAAATCAATGCCGCCGGGGTGGAAGTCGAAGAGTTTTTCGATGTTTTTTTTGGAGGCGAGGGCGCCGTCCAAACGGTTGACCTTGAAAAGGTACGCGCTTGATGTGAACTTGTCCACGCCGGTGAAGAAATAGTGCTCGCGGGTTACGAAAAGGCCCTGCACATGCGTGGCGTCAAATGGGAATGGGTCTGACATGTATGAAAGCGTGAGCGTATCAGCTGCGGCCGCCTCCGGCGGCAGTGCGGGCGGCGGGACCGCGGCAATAGCCGCCCGCGCGCAGAGCATCACAAGGAGCAGCGCGGCGGCTGCCGAAATTCGTATTCTGGTCTGAAAGGCGTTCTTCGTCTTCATAATGCAATTATTGTAACCGCATTCGGGCGTATCGGCTCAATGCCAGCAAAATCACATGCCGGTGACACCGGAATCCAGACGCAATGAAATGGCGAAAATTGTCATATTTATTTGCCGAAAAATTGTTGTTTTTGAAAGATATATGTTAGAATGATGAAGGCAGGACAGAATAACCCGTCAGGAAAACGGAATTCGAAAACCAGTGTTGGTGGAATCATGCGGGCCGGGAAAGCCGGTCGAGACATGGTTAGTTAGCGCAAACGGGTGCGGTTTTCCTCAAACAGCCTTGAATAATGGCAATGGGGGCGGGCGTGGAAGCCAGAAGAATACAGGTCTTTCTCTTCGTCATGCTTGCGGCGTTGACTGCGCTGCCCGGCTGCGGCGGAGGTTCAAGCTCCGGTGACGGCGCGGCGCAGGCCGGCGCGAATCAGGATGTAAGCGCTCCTGTGGAAGAAATCGTCCTTTCGCAGGGGGATACGGGGACACCCGAGATCGTGAGCGCACCGCCGGACCGATCCGCTGCGCTCCCCGCGGGCACGCCGCCTCCCGAAGGCGCTTACGCCGAAGGCACGATCAACAGCTACTACAAGCCCTCAAACGCATTCGACCGCAATTTCAATACCTGGTGGGTCGGCGAAACAAACCGAGGCTCCTGGGAATTTTGTTACGGGTTTTCGCAATCCACATACATTGAACAGATATCCATAAACTTCTATGCACAGTCCTATGTGCCCGGCAACATCGAGGTCAAGATCAGCAATGATGGCCTGAACTGGACCTCGCTCGGCGCCATGCCCGCGGGATCATCCAACCCCGGCATTTATGTAAAAACGCAAATCCGCTATTTCTGGTTTTCCATGACCGGCAATCCCGGGACGGGATACCCCCTGATTAAAGAAATTATTTATACGCCTCCCGACAAAGATGTCGTGGGTGCAACGGCTGGCCCCAGCCAGGACGATTTCCTGTATCAGGCGGGATACGCCTTTGACGGGGACGCGAACAAAATCTGGGCCGGCGCCAAGAATCTCGATTCCTGGGACCTGTATTACCACTTCGGTTCACCACAGAACATCCAGATGCTCACAGTCCAGTTCCACGCGCTCAATTACATTCCTGCAACAACCACGGTATTCGTGAGCGATGACGGCGTTGACTGGACGGACCTGGGACCGCTCGGACCCGGACCCAATGTGACCCCATACAATATGTATCTTTTTGTCAATCGAACCACGAACTATCTGCGCCTCAATATGCAGGGAACGCCGCCCAGCAAGTTCCCGATCATAAAGGATATCTGGTTCACGGTTCCCGAAGGCGCGGTGAGCGGCGACTCGGAGAACACATTTTATAAGGCCGCAAATGCGTTTGACGGCGTGCCGGATACATGGTGGGTCGGCAAATCCTCGAAAACGGAATGGAACCTGCTGTACGGGTACGCCGCGGCGCAGGACATTGCGTCCGTTTCGATAAACTTTTATTCCGTGAACCACATGCCCGCGGCCACCAACCTGTATTGCCGGGACGAAGGCGACTGGACACTGGTGGGCGCATTCCCCAGCGGCGCCGGCACAACACTGCCCGTCAATCAGAACTGCAAACAGTTGCGGTTTCAGATGTCGAAAACCAGCGCGTATCCATCAACCGGGTTCCCGCTGGTCAAGGACATCGCCGTCAGCATCAATTCGGGCATTGCCTGCAGCAGCGATGCGGACTGTGACGATTCGGATCCCACCACCGTGGATGTATGCAGCAATCCCGGCACCACGCATTCGGTGTGCCGGCATGTGGCCGATCTGTCAGGAATCCCCTATGAAGACATCATGATCACATTCCACTTGCGCATGGACGGCAGTGTTCCCAATGACGCCGTGCTGTTCCTGGGCGACAGCCTGGTGCAGAGCCTGTGCGTGGCCGCCGTAACCCCCCGCGGAGTCAATTACGGAATCGGCGGCGACACCACCAGCGGCCTGTTGAACCGGCTCATGCAATATGAGTCCAGAAACCGCGTGCAGAAAGTCGTTCTGGCGGCGGGAGTCAACGACATCGCGCGCTCCGTGACAACGGCGCAGATCGTTCAAAACTATCAGATGATACTCGCGCAGATACCCGGAGCAACACCGGTTGTGTTCAGCGCGATTCTACCTGTAGACGAGAGTCTTGTGTCCTACAGTTCGCTGACGAATGCCCGCATTGCCGAAGTCAACGCCCAGGCCCAGTCCCTGTGCGCGGCGCGCGGCAACTGCGTGTTCGTGAATGCCGGGCCGTCGCTGACCAACGCCTCGGGCGCGCTGGCGCCGGAGCATCATATCGGCGATGGCATCCACCTCAATACCGCGGGCTACGCAATATGGATTTCGGCTCTGTCCGGGGCCATGTAAGCCGGGCGCTCTGCACCATACCCTGTTCATGACGGATGAATTTTATTCGGAAAAAGCCCGCAAGCAGGCATGCGCAAGCGCGGGTGGTTCCGTGCGCCAGGACGGCCAGGCCGAAGATCGCGATCACATTGTGGAGTAGGGAATGATGGGGAAGGTAATCGCCGGATTGCCGAGCAGTTCCAGGCACACGAATTTTGCGTTCACATTCATGGCGAGCGTGGAGCTTACGGCCGATGGCGCGCCGGCGATGGGATCCAGGGCGAATGCGGGCATGGCGCCGCTCAATGTCCAGGTTTTCCCGTCGTTGCTGTAATACACATTGACCTGCGTGGAAGGAACATAGTTTGCAGCGAAAAACCAGATCTTGATGTTGGTGAAAGCATGGGGCGCGGGATATCCGTAGAACAGGTACCATTTGCCGTCGTTGGGTCTTCCCGCCCACTGTGTAAGGGGATCCGCGTCGAATGCCTTGCTTGGCGCATAGAATGCGTTGAAGCTTACGCCGCCGGACGCGCCTTCCGGAACCGCCCAGGTCATGTCCTTGACAAGTGGGAAGCCTGCCGCCGGATTTCCGGTCATGGCCAGGCGGATGTAATTGGCCTTTCGCGCCACCACGACCGTGGCCGTGGCCCCGGGCGCGGAGGCCGGCTCGCCCGCTGTCCACGCCACGCCGTCGTTGCTGTAGTACACGGTTGTTGTCGTTGGTTTGTGGTTGGTGCTGTAGTAATAAATGGTGACGGGGCCGACTATCTGCTGCGGATTGTTGAAATGATAGTAGATGTCCCAGGTTCCGGCGCCGGACTGTCCCGCCCACCAGGAATTCATGTCATTATCGAAAGCGTTGGATGGGAAATACCAGTCGGGATTCTGGCTCGGGCCGAAACCCAGTCCGCCCGTGGCGGCTTTGGACTCGGTCACGGGCAGCCAGTCCACATCGCGGATCAGCGGATACCCGATGGACGGATTGCCGATCATCTCGAACCAGAGGAAGGTGACTGTCTGGTTCAGCGCCATGTGCGGCTTGGCGTTGAGAGGGGGCATGGCGCCGGCCAAGGTCCAGTTCACGCCGTCGTTGCTCCAGTACACATTAACCGTGGCGGGCAAATGGGCTGTGCTGAAGAAATTGATGAACAGATCGCTCATGAACTGCGAGGCCGGGAACCGGTAATAGAGATCCCATCGCCCGTAATTCTGGAGGCCCGCCCACCAGGATTTGTAATCCCCATCGAATGCCTTGTCTGAAACATAATAAGTATTCATGTCCGGACCGCCGGACGCGCCCAGGGGCGGCAGGCCCACGGTGAGGTTGAAACCGCCATCGGAATAGCCCCAGACATTTGCGCTGGTTCCGATGTCGTGCGCAACCCACAGGAAGCCCTTGAAATCGTAAACATAATCGTCCGGGTGCAGACCATCGTCGGTCACGCGATAAACAAGTTGGAAGGTTCCGCCTGCGGGAAGTTCCACGCCTCCGTCCACGGGAACATCGTCCAGCACCCAGTGGTGATAGGTGCTGGTCGCCGTGGGCGCTTCGTAAACATAGGGCACATTCGCGCCGTTGACTTTCACGCTTACAGTGGTCATCCCGATGTCCGTGGGAATCTCGCTGGCGAAATACATGGATTCAAGATTGCCCGTGCAGCCTGAAATCGTGACGGTGACCGTGGCGGAGGTGCCGGGCAGGATGCGCGCTTTGCTGAAAGATCGGTTTGCCGTGCAGCCCGGGTCGCCCACGATGCGAAGAGACTGCCGCAATCCGGTTTCGTCTTCTACGATCGCCGTGCCGTCCGGCATGAAACCGTGGACAAGTTCGCCGCCGGACCCGTCCGTTATGGCGCCGTCAGCCGGGGGCGCGTCTCCGCCTGCAAG
>JAGUYV010000487.1 GCA_020061125.1 bacterium
GGCGTTGCCGCGCGTGCCGAAATCGCAGAACCGCGGCCCCTGCGGGCGCAGTTGCACGCGCGTGGAGAACGCGAACGAAAACCCGGGCGTGTCGAACGCCGGGCGCAGCAGCAGAAGCCCGCCGTTGGTTGTCAATTGGAGATCGAGGCGCTGCAAGGCGACGGATCCTTTCGCGCGGACGGGGAGGGTCACACCAGCTCCCGCGCCCTGTCCGCCCATTTGGAGTCCGGATGGTTCCGGGTCAGATAGTACAGATGCTTGCGGGCCAGAGGCACGGCCTTGTGCGCCATGTACAGCCGGCCCAGGGTGTAGCGCGCCTCGAGGTGGTCCGGGTCCGATTCCACGGTTTCCTCGAACAGGTCTATGGCTTTTAGCAGATCCTTCTGCGTTTCCTTTATGGTTCCGAGGCGGAACAGGCATGCGGCGGTTCCGGCGGTGGAGCGGCAGTTCTGCACGGTCTGTTCGAGCAGGTCCACGGCCACGGGCAGGCGGTCGAGTTTTTCAAGCGCCTGTGACTGCATGAGGATGGACGCGATCTGGTCGTCCTCGTTTTCGAAGCTCTGGTCCGCGAGGTAATCGAGGGCCTCCTCGTGCCTGTTGAGCGCGAGCAGGGAGCGGGCGATGCCCAGGCGCGCGGGGGGCAGATCCGCGTCCAGCCGGTTGGCGAATTTGTAATTGATGAGCGCTTTTTCGTGAATGCGTTTTTCCTGGAAGCAGCGGCCCAGGACCAGGAAGCTGACGGGATAAGCGCAGCCGAGGTTCAGGGAGCGCTCGATGGTGGTGATGGCGAGGCCTTCCCTGGCGAGGCGGTGCGCGAAGTAGCCCAGGCACAGGAGCAGGAACCCGGAGCGGCCGTCGAGGCCGTTGTTTTCCTTGAGAGACAGGGCCAGGGCTTCGAGGGCGGCGATGATCTCGGTGCGGCGCGCGTCCACCAGGGCGTCCAGGCGCACGGTCAGATCCGGGGGCGGGTATTCCCTTGTGGATTCCCGCTCCCAGCGCGCGAGCAGCGCATCGAGCGGCAGATCGCGTTCGGGCGTTTCGGGCGCGGGCGCGGGTTCCGGCTCCTGGATTTCCGCGTCCCCGGCCGTGTCTTCCAGAGGGGCGTCCTGTTGCGGTTCGGTGTCTTCTGCGGAGCCGCGCCGCGCGGCGTGGCGCTGCACGGACTCGATGGCTTCCTGGAGTGAGATGGGCGCGCCGGACTCCGCGGCGGGCGGGGTCTCTTCGTCCGGCTCTTGCGCCGGTTCCGGTTCTTCGGGAATCTCCAGCTCGGGTTCCGGTTCGGGCGCGATGTCTTCCGGCGCTGGAGGTTCGGGTTCTGTTTCCACGAGAGTGGCCGCGGACTCCTCGGGCAGGGTGATGTTGATGCCGCCCGATTTTCTGCCCTGTCGGATGTAGTCGCGCGCCTTGGCCAGGGCTTCCTGGGGGCTGTGGCCCTGTTTCTGGAGCTGCATGACCCAGTCGGCGAGGAGCTTGATGGCGTCCTGGGCGTTGTCCTGCGGGGGCGGCGGCGCGGCGGATTCGGCTTGCGGCGCGGGCGCGCTCAAGGGAAGGTCCTGCTCCTCGGGCTTGAATCCGTATTTGCGCTGGATCTCGATGATGCGGTCGTGGATCTGGCGCATGCGCTGCGTGTAGTTTCTGATTTCGTTGTGGTAGAACCGGAGCTTGAGGCCCAGGGTGTTGATTTCATCCCTGTCCATGGAAACGGCCAGGCGCGACTCCAGGTCGTCGAGTTTCTTCATGAAATCCTTGGCTACATGTACGAACAACGGGCGCAACCTCCGGGGCCGGCGTTACGGCATCTTGCTCTGGTTCACGAAATTGAGCCGCAGGTCGGTAATGGCGTTTTCCACATTTTTGACCGCGTGCTCGGGCAGATGCGGCTTGAACTTATCGAGGAGCACGGCGAGCAGATCAATGGACTTTTTGGCCTGGGGCAGATCTTTGACCACGAGGCCCGTGGTGGGATCGGCGATGAGGCCCATCTGGATGAGGGCCTGGCTCTGGACCAGGTTGATGCCCATGGCGAGCGAGGACAGGAGGTCGGACGGCGGGGGCGGCTCCTGTTTGTACTCGTCGGGGATGAAGCTCTGGATGATGTCGTTGTATTGATTGGCGAACTCGCGGTACAGGTCCGCGGCATTGCGGGCTTCGTCGAGATTGGGCCGTGTGGCTGGCCCGGCGGTGAAGTGCATGCCCAGGCTGATCACGGCCTGGTCGCGCAGGATGTTGAGGATCAGAGCGACCAGGTCTTCGAATTGCACGGAGCGCTGCTGTTCCTCGGGTTCGTCCTGCGGTGGCGCTGGAGCGGGTTCAGCGGGCGGTTCCTGCGCTTGCGGGGGAGCGTCCGCGGCGGCCGGGGCCACATCGTCATAGCTTGGCCGCTTGTCAATGACGCGGTATTTCTTGCCGTCTTCGGGTTTGGCGTTGTTTTCGGTCATGCCTGTGCCTCCGTAGCTGTGCGGGTGTGCGCTGCGGGCGTCAGTACGGCCCGACCTGCACCTGCTCGTTCTGTTCATAGAAGGAGCAGTGGTTGGTTTCCTTCTGGATGTTCATGCTTGCGCCCAGAGTGAAGATGCGCGAGCCGGGATAGATGGTGCCGCTGACCTTGCAACGCCCGGCCTGCAGTTCCTTCATCTTCTGCTGCAGGAACGCGATTTTTTTGGTGTTGCTCTCGATGTCCGCCTTGAGTTTGTGCGCGGCCGGAACGAGTTTTTTCATGAGTTCCTGTTTGTCCGGCGGGATGGAACCGGTCTGCTCCTGGATGCCCTTGATGGTCTTGATACTGCGCAGAACCTTGTCGAGCTGCACTTTTTCATCGGTGAGATTCTTCTCTAATTGGTCGTGTTTTTCCTTGATTTTGGGGTTGATGCCGACTTCGAGCACGGTTTCGGTGAAGGACGGGGAACCGATGTTGGTGACGATGAAATTGCGCCCGGCCGTGGCTTTGCCGCCCACGATGCTGCCCTTGGAGTTCTGGAGGATGATGTCCTCGCCGGCCTGGAGCGTGCTGTAGCGCGAGGACTGCGTGATGGTGATGTTTTCGCCGGCTTCGAGGATGCCGCTTTCCACGGTGCGTATGGTGATGGAGCCGCCAGCCTTGATGCGGCCCTCGCCCGCGCCGTAGATGCCGCCCATGATGCGCACATCGCCCCCGGCTTCCACGAACGCTTTTTCAATGTTGCCGTGGATCTCGACATCGTCGGTTGCGCTGATCATGAAGTCGGACTGCACATTGCCGCGGATCATCACGGACCCGTTGAAATTCACATTGCCCGTGTGGTAGTTCACATCGCCCTTGATTTCGTACACCGGGCTGACGCTGATTTTTTTGTCCTTGAACACGGGCTGGCCGTCCATGAGCGCGAGAATCTGCGTGCCGTCGGGGCTGGCCTCGACATGCTCGCCAAGGGGAAGGTCAATGTCGGCGCCGTCTCTGGCCGGAAGTTCCTCGCCGGTCACGGTCATGCCCTTGTCGCCGGGTACCGCCGGGTGCTTCACGGCCAGCACCGCGCCCTGCACCACGCTGTCCACCACATTGGACGACCTGTGGTCCACATTGCCCTGCGCGTCTTCCTGCAGGTTGAGCTTTTTGTCGCCTGATGCATCGAATTTGAGTTCCATATACGCGCTGGCGCCGTCCGTGGCCGGTTTGCCCTTGGCAACCACCACATCCACATTGTAACTGCCGTACGAGAAGATATCGTTGATGGCGTCTTCGTCAATGCCGAAGGTGACGCCCGCTTCCTTGAGCTTGGCGATGATCGCGGCAGGTGTGATGTCCGCTCCCGAGTCCATGGGCGGGGGAACCCGCGCCGAGGCCTTGAGTTTGTCTTCCGAAATCTTCACGGTGATTTCTTCGTCCGAGACCTGATCCTCCTGATCGAGAGCGTCCAGTCCCGCAAGAATTTCGTCTTCGGTGGAGCGTTTTTTGTTCTTGTCCGTCATGATCCTTACCTTCCTCTCTGCTGTTGGAACGGGTCCTGGTTCTCCTCCCAGGCTCGAAGCGCGCGGCATGATTGGGAAATGCCCCGCCGCGTGGGGGCGCGCCCGGCGTTACTGAAGCTGCCGGATCAACTGCTTGACTTCTTCTTTTTTCACTTCATCCTTGCTCAATTCCACGAAGCGCGTAAAAAGCTCGAGTGCGCGCTGCGTGTCGCCGTAGGCGATCTGGTGAAGCTGGCCCAGGTTGAAATAGGCGTCGGCGTAAGTTTCGTCGAGTTCCAGCGCTTTTGAAAAAGCTTCCTCGGCATGGCCGAAGGCTTCCGCCGCGGCGTCCTTGTCCGCATTTTCCATGGCCTGCACGCCGGCGAGATAGTGCGCATAGCCCATGTTGTCGTGGCAGACCACATAGTTCGGGTCCATGGCCAGGGCTTTTTCGTACCATTTGAAGGCTTCCTGGAAATCGCCGAGTTTGCGGTGGGCCGTGCCCACGGCGCACACGGGGCGCGCGAATTCCGGGTCCAGTTCCGCGGCTTTGAGCGCCAGTTCCATGCCCTGCTGAATCTCCGCGGGATCGTCGGATTCGATCAGGGCCACGGACTGATCGAAAGCATTGCGCGCGGCCAGCATGTTGTCTTTTTTCTCGTCGCTGCCGGTTTTTTGCTTCTCGCTTTGGTCGGCGGCTGCGGGTTTCTGGGCTTGGGGCGCGGCAGGCTTGTCCGCGGCCTTTTTGCTGCACCCGGCCGCGGCCAGGAAGCACAGGGCGAGGAACAGGGCGAAAGCTGATGACAGGGTCCGGTTCTGCTTCATTGTGAAACCTCCGTGCTGTTAGAGTGCGGAATCCGGGGATTCCGGTTGTGGCCGCGCCGGTTCCAGTGCCTCGCTCGCCAGGGGATTGCCCGGATCCAGTTCCAGGGCGCGCCTGTATGCGGCCTCGGACTGGGAAGCGAGCCTGTCGGCATGGCGCTGCAGGGTGTGAGCCAGGTTCACCTGCGCGGCCAGGTATCTGGGGTTGAGCTTGAGCGCCAGACGGAATTCCTCTTCGGCCAGGTGGTAATGGCCGCGGCCGGCGTACAGCTCGCCGAGCTTGTTGTGGAAGTCCGGGTATCCCGGGCGAAGGGCGATGGCCTGCTTGAGTTCGGCCAGGGCTTCGAGGGACAGTTTTTTCTGGAGCAGCGCCGCGCCGAGGTGAAAGTGCGTGTTGGCCTGGCGCGAGATTTTCTCCTGCTCGATGTGCGCATGGTCCTGTTCGTGCGCGGCGCGGCCGCGGCCATGGAGCAGGCGGCTCAAGGCCGCATTGGCCGCTCCATACCTCGGGTTGATGTTCAGCGCTTCCTTGTAGTGGTCAATGGCCCGGTCCCGTTCTTCGAGTTCTGCCAGGGCCTGGGCCAGGTGGAAATGCGCATCCGCGTAGCCGGGGTTCAGCGTGGCGGCCTTTTCCAGCACGGGCAGGGCGTCGGCCGCGCGCCCGCAACCCAACAGGCTGCGGCCCAGCCCGACCA
>JAGUYV010000083.1 GCA_020061125.1 bacterium
CCATGCAGCCGCCGCGCACCTTCCGCGAGGCTGTGCAGGCGTCATGGACCGTGAAAAACGCCGTGGAAATCGCGCACCCCATCAACCTGCACTGCTTCGGCCGCATGGACCAGATCTTTCTTCCATACTACGAAAACGACCTGGCCGAGGGCCGCATCACACGGGACGACGCCCGCGACCTCCTCGAAGAAATGCTCCTCAAGGCCATGTCCCAGAACATCCGGCCCGAGTCCAACATCTTGAGCAATTTCTATCACCGCTACCTCGGCTCCACCCCCATCACCATAGGCGGCGTGAAGCCCGACGGAACCGACGGCACCAACGAAGTCACCTACCTGTTTCTGGAGGCGGCGCGCGATTCCAAGGCCGTGACCAATGTGTCCCTGCGCGTGCACAAGGACGCGCCCGAGGAACTGCTTATGGCCGTGGCCGATGTGCTGCACAGCGGGTGCTCGAACCTGTCCCTGTTCAACGACGATGTGAATGTGGAAGCCATGCGCCGCAGAGGGTTTTCCGAGGAGGATTCGCGCAATTACGCGGTCATGGGCTGCGTGGAGATGGAGTGCCCGGGCAAGACCGGCAGCATGAGCGCCAACGCGATCCTGTTGTGCCGCCTTCTGGACATGACGCTCCGCAACGGGGATTCGCAGACCCTCATGGGCCGCATCCGCAATGTGGGCCTCAAAACCGGGGAGCCGTCGGATTTCAAAACCTTCGAACAGCTCCTGGACGCGTTTCTGGCGCAGGCGCGCCGCCAGGTCGAGATCGTGGCAAAAGCCTCGAACCTGCGCGATCAGCTCTATGCGGACACCATGCCCGCGCCGTGCATCTCCGCGTTCATGGACGGATGCCTCGAATCCCGCAAAGATGTGACCCGCGGAGGCGCGCGCTACGATCTCACCGGCGTGTCCTTCATCAACAGCATCGCGAACCTGGTGGATTCCCTGCATGTCATGAAAAAGCTGGTGTACGAGCAGCAGGCGTTCACCCTGGATGAGCTGCTCGCCGCCATAGACAGCAACTACGAGGGTCACGAGCACATTCTTGAGAAAATAAAGGCGGTGGAAGGCAAGTGGGGCAACGGGGATCCCGAAGTGGACGCCCTGGCCCGGCGCGTGACCACGGAGCTGTTCCGGGAAACCTACAAATACAAATCGCCCAAGGGCGCGCCGTTCGCTCCCTATGTGATCAGCATGATCACGCACACGATAGACGGCCGCGTGAGCATCGCCACGCCGGACGGGCGCCGCGCGGCCATGCCCTA
Organism: bacterium; assembly: GCA_020061125.1. Taxonomy (GTDB): domain Bacteria; phylum UBP15; class UBA6099; order UBA6099; family DSWB01; genus DSWB01. The sequence continues at coordinate 1,265 of JAGUYV010000083.1, forward strand.
CGCCGCGTCGTGCAATCCGTACAATGTGGAAAGCAACGGTGTGACCGGGGCCATGCGCTCGGTGGCCGCGCTGGATTTCCGGGACATGCTCGGCGCGGCCGTGAACATGAAATTCCACCCCACGGCCATCGGGCGCGAGCCGGACGCCCGGCGCAAATGGGCCACGCTCATCCGCACCTATTTTGCGCTGGGCGGCGCACAGTTGCAGCCCACCGTGGTGTCCGCGGACATGATGCGCGCGGCCCAGCAGAACCCTGACGAATACCGGGACCTCATCGTCAAGGTCGGCGGCTACAGCGCCTATTTCACCGAACTCGGCATCGAGATCCAGAACGAAATTATCGCCCGAACCGAGCACCACCTGTCCGGTTAACCGGGCAGTCAAACCACTAATACGATTAATCAACAAAAGGGAGGGTTATGATGGGTTTCGTCAAAACGCAACAGGAGATTGATCATTACTTCAGCCTTGCGGTGCGCAAGTTCCCGGACACGGACATGCTGGGCATGCTGTACCAGACCGACCCGGAGGCGATCAAGCGCCTGCTTCCGCCGCCCCTGGAGCCTGCGGCCGAACCCTGGGCGCTGATCTACATCTGCCACTTCAAGGACACCAACCTGGGGCCGGGCTACCGCGAATCCGCGCTGTTCATCCGCTGCCAGTACAAGGGCGAGGTTGGCAATTACTGCCTGGGAATGCCGCTTGACGGCAACGACGACCGCATCTTCAACGGCCGCGAAATCTATGGTTTCCCCAAAAAGACCGCATCCATCACGCTCAAGCGCGAGGGCAATGTGGCCGAGGGCTGGGTCGAGCGGCGCGGCATCAGGTTCGCTCATGTCAAGGCGCAGCTCATGACCAAAATGGATCAGCCGCCTCTGAAAACCGGCCCGAGTTTTTTGTTCAAGTTCCTGCCCAAGGCGGACCTCACCCCGGGGTTCGCGGGCAAGGTCGAGCTAGTGCGCCAGCGCACGGAGATCGAGTACAAATGCTTCGAGATGGGGAGCGGAACCGTGGAGTTCCAGGATTCGCCCTTCGACCCGTGGAGCGAGGTGCCGTGCAAGAGCGTGATCGGGTGCTACTACTTCACCGGCGACACCACCATGCAGCCCGGCGATGTTGTGGGCGAGGCCGATCCCGATGTGTTCCTGCCCTATTCCTTTTCCCGAACCGACTGGGGGTATGAGAAATGATTGATTTCAAGCCCACCGAAGAGCAGACCGAACTGCAGAAGATGGCGCGCAAGTTCGCCAAGGAAGTGATCCGCCCCGCGGAGATGGCCATTGACAAAATGCCGGACCCGGACGCCGCATACCAGAGTCCGGAGTTCCGCGACACGCTGGCGCAGGCCTATGAACTCGGGTTCCACAAGATGGGCATCAACGAGCAGCACGGGGGCCTGGGCCTGGACCCGTTGAGCACGGCCATGGTGTGGGAGGAGCTGGCCGTGGGCGGCGTGGGCATCCCGGCCACGCTGCTGGCCGGTTCCGTCGCGCCCGCGTTCTTGAGCGTGCTCGCGCAGGGCAAAAAGGATCTCATCGAAAAATATGTGGTTCCTTATTGCGAGGACACAAAGGCGGACAACATTTCCGCGTGGGGCAGTTCCGAGGGCAACATCGGTTCGGACGGCAGCAATTATTACGACACCAAGGTGCGCCACGAGACATCCGCGAAAAAGGTGGACGGCGGTTACGAGATTACCGGCGCCAAGAGCAGTTTCGTGTCCAACGGCAGCATCGCCAACCTGTTCCTGGTGTTTGCGAATGTGGAGCCGGAAAAGGGCATCTGCGGGTCGGGCGTGTTCCTTGTGCCCCTTCAGGATGGCGTGCAGCGGGGCAAGTCCATGGACAAGCTCGGCATGCGCGCGCTCAACCAGGGCGAGGTGTTCTTCGACGCGGCGCACATTCCCGAGGACAACATGCTCATGCCGCCGAGCGACAACTACCCGTTCATTCACAACGCCATCAAGACCGTGGGCAACCTGGGCGTGGGCTATCTGGCCGTGGGCCTCATGCGCGCGGCGTTCGAGGAAGCGCTGCAGTATTCCAAGGAGCGCGTGCAGTTCGGCAAACCTATCAAGGAACACCAGGCCGTGGGCTTCCGCCTGTTCGAGTGCTACCAGGCCATTGAGGCCGCCCGCGCACTGTTGTGGAAAGCCGCGTGGACCCTCGCCAACAAGTTCATGGGCGACCTCAAGCTGTCCGCGGCCGCGCGCGTGTTCGCCACCAACCAGGCCATGAAGCACACGGTCGAGATGGTGCAGATTCTGGGCGGCTACGGCGTGTCCAAGGAATACAACATGGAAAAATACATGCGGGACGCCAAGCTGCTGCAGATCATGGACGCCACCAACGAAATCATGACCCTCAAGGGCATTAAGTTGCTGTAAGGAAAGAATCAGAACAGTTCGAGCTGCGCGCCGGGGGGCGCTCCTGGCCCCGTGCGTCCCCCGGCCGTTGGCTTGATATCCTCGTGCGCAACCACGGACCCGTCGCCGCGAATGTGCCGCACCTCGAAACCGCGTGCGATCAGCCCCGGCGCAATCAGCAGCGCGCGGTGGCATTTGGCCGGATCTTCCTCGCTGCACATCACGGCCGTGGCCTGGCCCCGCGCCAGGTCCGCCAGCCGGTCCAGCCCCGTCACGAATTTGGGTGATGCGCCAAGCTTTTCATAGTCCACGCCCCCGGACGCGAGCGCATACGCCGTGTCCGCGGGCTTGCCGCCGATCATGTTTCCCATGTACTTGTAATACATGAAATATTTGACCAGCGCGGGTTCAAGTTCGCCGTAATTGAAATGCGGGGCGATGCGCGAGTAGGGAGCGCTGCGCGCGTCCGCCACCATCTTGACGCCGTATTTTTTCAGCAGCGCCACGAACGCGGGCAGCCTGTGCCTGCTGTGGCCGATGGTGTACGCCACAGGCGCATCGGGCTGGTTGCTGCTGCCGGGAGAAGTCATTTTTCGGGCGGGGGCACGGCGCGCAGGAATTCCGCGGTTTCCTCGGGCCTGGCCGTGGAGATATAAATGCCGCTGGACAGCTCGAACCCCACAGACGCGGTCACGCGCGGGATGATCTGCGCGTACCAGTGGTATTTTTCGCGGTAGCGCGTGTTGGTGGGCGACGCCTGGATGAGATAATTGTAGTCCGGATCTCCCAGCGAGGAGTACATGCGCCAGAGCATGTCCCGCATGATCTCGGCCAGCTCGCGGCATTCGTTGTTGGTGATTTCCCCGAACGAGCAGCAGTGGCGCTTGGGCACGATCCAGGTCTCGAACGGGGACTGGGACGCGAACGGCTGGAACACCACGAAGCGCCGGGTGTTCAGCACCACGCGCTCCTTGACCTGCAGGGTGCGCTCGACCATGTCGCAGGTGATGCACTTGTTATGAATCTGGTAATACTCCTTGGCCATGTTGAGCCGGTGCTGGATACGCGTGGGGATGATGGGCGTGCCCAGGACCTGGGAGTGCGGATGTTCGAGGGATGCGCCTGCCTTGCGGCCGTAATTGCGGAAAATATTGATGAGCAGGATGTGCTCGTTTTTTTCGAGCTGGCGGTATCGTTCCCGATAGATGAAGAACAGGCGCTCCACATCGGCCAGGGGCATGGTGGCGATGGTGAGATCGTGGCGCGGGTGATCAATGATCACATCGTGAACGCCGTAGCCCGCCACGGCATTGAAGAAATTAACCTCGTTGAACCAGGTGGCCTCGCCGCGCGGGTCCAGGGCGGGGTACTTGTTGGGAATCACGCGCACCTGCCAGCCGGGCGCGTTGGCCTCGGTGTCCTCGCGGTCGGCCAGGCTCTCGGGCGGGGTCATGCTCTCGTTGCCCGGGCAGAACGGGCAACTCGCCTTGTGCTCGGGAATGGGCGGCTTTTCCTCGTGCGTGTGGAAGTCCTCGGGCCGGCTCGCGCGCTCGGACGCGATGATCACCCACTCCCCGGTTATCCTGTTCTGCCGCAGTTCGGACATAGTCGCTTATTCGATAAAACCCGATTGTTCCCGTCTTCAATATTTGAACAATAATAATGATGTGCGCATGTCCAGTCAATAAGAGTCGTGCGGGGCGGTTGTGCCAGTGCGCGGTTTCAAGGCGCCTACGAACAGCCAGCCAGCTTTTCAAAAAAAATAATAATTTGATAGAAATTCTTCTTAAATATCAGAATTTGCCGGTGCTGTATGTTTCAATATACGGCTTGATTTTTTCAATAACTTTTTATATATTCTGCATGTTTGTGAAAGATTGCACTTTTATTTGCATGTCATTTTTCCGAATCCCGGCCCGTGCGCAACCCGCACGCGGCCTTCGAGATAAACCGCAATCCCTCATCGGTTTTGCGGGCAGAGGACGCGGGAAAACCCTGAATCCCGCGCATCCTTAACGACAAGGGGGGAAAACCTGCACATGGACGTATCACAGTTGAGAACCATCAGCATTTATGCGTTCCCCGTCTTCGGCATCGCGGCCCTGCTTTTCGCCTTCATGAAGGCGAGCTGGGTCAAGGCGCAGCCCGAGGGCGACGCGAACATGGCGACCGTTAGCAAGTATATCAATGAAGGCGCCATGGCGTTCCTGAAAAGAGAATACAAGGCAATCGCAATATTCGGCATTATCGTGGCCGTGGCCCTGGTGTTCCTGGGCCAGCAGGCGCATCCCAAAACGCCGTTCGTGTTTGCGGCATTTCTTTATGGCGCGATTTCATCCGCAACCGCCGGGTGGATCGGAATGGGCATCGCCACAAAGGCCAATGTGCGCGCGGCGCAGGCGGCCCGCACCGGCCTGTCCAAGGCCCTGGATGTCGCGTTCAGCGGCGGCACGGTCATGGGCATGTGCGTGGTGGGCCTGGGCGTGCTCGGCCTGGGCGTGCTGTTCCTCATTGCGGAACTGGGCAACCCCGGCATGCTCGGCAAACTGGTGGACGGCTTCGTGGTTGATCCCATGCCCACCATCAGCGGCTTCGGCCTGGGCGCCAGCTCCGTGGCGCTGTTCGCCCGTGTGGGCGGCGGCATCTACACCAAGGCAGCGGATGTGGGCGCGGACCTCGTGGGCAAAGTCGAGGCCGGCATTCCCGAAGACGACCCGCGCAACCCCGCGGTCATCGCCGACCTGGTCGGCGACAATGTTGGCGATGTTGCCGGCATGGGCGCGGACCTGTTCGAGTCCTATGTCGGATCCATCATCGCCGCCATGGTCCTTGGCCTGGGCGTGGTAGATCACCCCTATCGCGGCATCATGATCGGCCCCATCCTCGCGGCCGTTGGTATCGTCGCTTCCATCATCGGCACCTTCTTCGTCAAGACCAAAGAGGGCGAGAACCCGCAGAAAGCCCTCAACCTGGGTTCCATCTATGTGTCCGGTATACTTATGCTCATCGGCACCTTCGCGGCCATCAAGCTGGTCATGCCCCCGACCTTCTCGTTCGCGGGCGTTGACAAGATCTTCACCTGGTACGGTTGCGCCATCGCCACGGTCAGCGGCCTCATCGCCGGCGTGTCCATCGGCATGATCACCGAGTTCTACACGGCCGAGAGCAAGGGGCCGGCCCAGGCCATCGCCAAGCAGTCCGTGACCGGCGCGGCCACCAACATCATCGCCGGCCTGGGCACGGGCATGAAATCCGTGGCCTGGCCCATCGTGTGCCTGTCCATCGCAATTCTCGTGGCCTACACCTTCTGCGGTCTGCTGGGCATCGCCCTGGCCGGCCTGGGCATGTTGAGCACCACCGGCATCATCCTGGCCGTGGACGCTTACGGCCCCATCGCGGACAACAGCGGCGGCATCGCCGAGATGTGCCTGGGCGAGAAAGAGCCGGAAGTCCGCAAGCGCACCGACAAACTCGATGCCGTGGGCAACACCACCGCGGCCATCGGCAAGGGCTTCGCCATCGGTTCCGCGGCCCTCACCGCTCTGGCCCTGTTCGCCGCGTTCGCGCAGGTTGTGGACCGCGAACTCGGCAGCAGCATCAAGCTGTCCATTGACATCCTTAGCCCCGCCGTGGTCGCCGGCCTGCTCATCGGCGCCATGATGCCCTTCCTGTTCGCGGCCATGACCATGAAGGCCGTGGGCGACGCCGCGTTCGACATGATCGAGGAAGTGCGCCGCCAGTTCAAGTCCATCCCCGAACTCGCGGCCGTGCTCAAGATCTTCAAGCGCGAGCACGATGGCGAAAAGATTTCCGACGAGGAAAAAGAAGCCGCGTTCCGCGCGGCCGAAGGCAAGCCCGAGTACGGCAAGTGCGTGGAGATCTCCACGGGCGCGGCCATCAAGCGCATGATCGTTCCCGGCGTCATGGCCGTGGTCGTTCCCCTGGCCGTGGGCATCATCGGCAAGTTCGTGGATCCGAGCCAGCCCGCCGCCATGCTGGGCGGCCTGCTCGCGGGCGTCACCTCCAGCGGCGTGATGATGGCCATCTTCATGGCCAACACAGGCGGCGCGTGGGACAACGCCAAGAAGTTCATCGAAGCCGGCGGCGGCAACCTCGGCGGCAAAGGCTCCGATGCGCACAAAGCGGCAGTGGTTGGCGACACCGTCGGCGACCCGTTCAAAGACACCTCCGGCCCGGCTCTGAACATTCTCATCAAGCTCATGAGCCTCGTGTCCCTGGTGTTCGCTCCGTTCCTGTTCTGATTCACGCAGGCGCATCGAGCGGTTAACAAAGAAATACGGCCCGGACCGCCCCTCAAAGGCAGTCCGGGCTTTTCTATTGTTTGACACGGCGTTTCCTGCCGCGTTTTTTGCTTTTTTCGCGTGTGCGCCCGCAGCCGCCTGACTATAATAAATGCCTGACATCTCCGGGAAGGGTTCCTCACGATTCATGCCGGACACTCACGAATTCTCCGCATCGGACCGAAAGCGCATCTACCGCGAAACCCTGGATCATCTCAAAAATCTAATCCGCATAGACACAACCAACCCGCCGGGCAACGAGATCGCGGCGTGCGAGTATGTGCGCACGGTATTGGCCGCGGATGGCGTTGAGAGCGAAATTCTGGAATCCGCGCCCGGCCGCGGCAACATCATCGCCCGCCTGCGCGGCGACGGCAGTAAAAGGCCCCTGCTTCTTGGCGCGCATCTCGATGTGGTGCCCGCCATGGCCGAAAATTGGAGCGTGCCCCCGTTCGACGCCGTGGAAAAGGACGGCTTCCTCTGGGGCCGCGGCGCCATTGACTGCAAGCATCAGGTCGCGTTCATGCTTCAAACCTTTCTGGAAATCAAGCGCCGCGCCCTGCCCCTCAAGCGCGACATCATCCTGTGCTTCACCGCCGACGAGGAGGGCACCTGCACCTACGGCATGGGCTGGATGGTCAGAAACCACCTGGACAAAATCCAGTGCGAGTTCGCGCTCAACGAGGGCGGCGGCTACGCCATCCCCCTCGAAGGCGCAAACATCTATTTCTGCCAGAACGCGGAAAAGGGCGTGTTCTGGCTCAAGCTCATCACCGAGGCGGAGCCGGGCCACAGTTCCGTGCCGCACAAGAACAACCCCATCGCGCGCATGGGCGCGGCCCTTCACGAACTCAACAAGCCGCGCTCCATCCGCAGAACCGCCATCATGGAAACCCTGCTCGACGAACTGGCCGCCCTTCTGCCGTTCCCCAAAAACCAGGCCGTGCGCCAGTTGCTCAACCCTGTGTTGAGCGATGTCGTGCTCACCGCCATCAAGTCCGAACAGCCCCAGATCGCCGATGTTATTTCGTCCCTATTACGCAACACAACATCCCCCACGCAGGTGAACGCCGGGTACAAGGAAAATGTGATTCCCGAGCGGTGCGAAGCCATCATAGACTGCCGCATCCTGCCCGGAATGACCGCCGAAAAATTCACGAAAAAGCTGATGCGCCAGGTGGCCGTGGACCGCTGCGAGCCGCTCGACGCGCCCCAGCCCAACCCGTCGGAAAGCCCCATAGACACCGAGATGTACCATGTCATCCGCCGGGTCATCACGCGCCGCGACCCCGGGTCAGTGGTCACGCCGTTCCTGTTCTTCGGCGGCACGGACAACGGGTTCCTGCGCGACAAGGGCATCACCGCCTATGGGTTCTGTCCCATGAAAAGCAAGGTGCACCCCGGCGAATATCTGAATACCGCGCACGGCGTGGACGAACGCATCCCCCTGGACGCCATCGAGTACGGCGTCACCGTGTATTTCGACATCGTGGCCGAACTGTGCTGCTGATGCGTTTCGGCAAGCAGTAACTCCAATATATCCAATGTAAAAGGATTGACGCAGAGAGCGCGGAGATGCGCAGAGAACGCAGAGGGAAAGGCTCTATTTGCGTGGAATTTCATGCCTGTGTAGGGCGGCGTCGCCGAAAGCCGCCGCCGCGGAGCACAACATATACGCCACAGGCGAAAAGACAATCATTACCACAGAGGCCACAGAGGAAAAGCAAAAGAATTTATCCACGAAGAGCACGAATAATGCACGAAGAATGACAAGGGCGCGGCCTGTGGCCACGCAAAACAAAACCTCCGTGACTCCGTGAAGCCTTCGTGTTCTCCATGAAAAACCGCCGTTTCCTCCGCGCCTCCGCAGGGTCCTTTCAAAGGACTGACGCAGAGGCAACAAACCCGGACGACGGAAAACGAAAACGGGGCGCGACTCGCGCCCCGTGTGCATATTCGCAATTATTGCAGTCTTGCATTTCAGAATTTCAATTTGCCGATGCGCTCCATGGCTTCTTCGAGCCGTTTGCTGTTGAGCGTGAACGAGATGCGGAAGAAGCGCTTGACCTCGTCCTCGGCCCCGAACGCGGTGCCGGGCGTCACGGCCACATGCGCCTCTTCGAGCACGCGCGCCACGAACTGCACGCAGTCCATGCCCTCGGGCACAGGCGCCCACACATAGAATGTGCCCTTGGGTTTCTCCAGCTTCCAGCCCATGGAATTGAGGCTGTCCACCACGAGGTTGCGGCGTTCGGTGAATGTCTGGAGCATCTCCTGCATGTCGTCGGACACTTCGTCCAGAGCCGTGATGCCCGCGTGCTGGATGGCCTGGAACAGGCCCGAGTCCACATTGGTTTTCACCTGCGCCAGCCCGGCCAGGATGTCGGCGTTGCCCACGGCGAACCCGCAGCGCCAGCCCGTCATGCAGTACGATTTGGACAGGGAGTGGAACTCTATGGCCACATCTTTGGCGCCCTCGACTTCGAGGATGCTGGGCGCCTTGTATCCGTCGTAGGTGATTTCCGAATACGCGTTGTCCGAGCAGAGCACGATGTCGTGCTCCCTGGCGAAAGCCACGGCGCGCTTGTAGAAATCGAGGCTGGCCGTGGCTGCCGTGGGATTGTTCGGATAGTTCACGAACATGATGCGCGCCTTGTCCAGGGCTTCGGCGGGAATGGCGTCGAAGTCGGGCAGAAAATTGTTGCGCGACAGCAGCGGCATCACGAGCGGCGTGCCTTCGGCCAGAATGGTGCCCGCGTTGTACACGGGGTAGCCCGGGGAGGGAACCAGGGAGATGTCGCCGGCCTGCACGAACGCCGGGTAGATGTGCGCGATGCCTTCCTTGGAGCCGATCAGGGACACGACTTCCTTTTTGGGATCCAGAGTCACGCCGAAGCGCTTGTGGTACCAGCGGGCCACGGCTTCCCTGAATATGAGCATGCCCTCGTAGGAGGGATACTGGTGGTTGGCGGGGTTGGCGGCCTCTCGGGCCAGGGTTTCGATGATCTTTTTCGGGGTGGGGATGTCGGGGTCGCCCACGGCCAGGCTGATCACATCCGCGCCTTTCTCGATGAGCGCGGCCTTTTTGCGGTCGAGTTCCGCGAACGGGTACTCGGGAATTTTCTTGAGCCTCTTGGCGTATTTAATGATAACAATCGCCTCCTTGGACGGGCGCGCGGCCCTTTGCGTTCTTGTTTGAATTATCCGGCCCAGACGCCGGTGTACGCGGTCTGCGCGGGGCCGGTCATGAGAATGGGGCCTTCTTCGATCCATTGGATATTCAGGTCTCCGCCAGGCAGGTGCACGGTGGCTTTGCGGTCCGCGCGTCCGGTGGCGTACGCTGCGGCCAGGGTGGC